>JAAWLQ010000054.1 GCA_022797995.1 Lachnospiraceae bacterium | reverse complement strand
GGCTGGAGTTATCAGCGGATCTCTGACCGATGTTCTCTGGTACATGTTCCTGTCGGAGTCCACCGGCATCTACGAATTGTTCCCAGGGTTTATCGCAGGCCTTCTCTTCTCGGTAGTGGTGACGCTCCTTGACCGGCAGCCGGAGGAAGCGGTTTTAGCGCTGTTTGATAAGGCTATGGATTCTACTTTTGATGAATAGGGTGGGGATATAGCCATTTCGATGTTCGCTTAAATAATATGTAAGCAAAAAGATCGATCCATGCTGGTCGGTCTTTTTGTTTGCGCGCGTGCTGCCGGGTTTGATGAAGCGCCTTGTATTTTGGCTTATTCGCCTTTCATATTTTTCCAAAATTTTATACAGGTTCATCCCCTGGGCTGCAGGTTCGGTTCGTAATATGTAAGTGGCTTTTTGTTCTGCCATTTTATGTTCCTCCAATCAACTCTGAAATTGTTTCTCAAAATCAGATTTGATTGGAGGACTGCGGCAGAATGTCAGTATTTTTCGCTGTTGAAAGAATCGAGTTACAAAAAAATCTGTAAGATATATCTTGCCAGTCTGGCGATTTTGCTCATTCCGATAGGTGTTTGCCAAAAAGGATACTGGTGTACTGGCCACCTGGGAATTGTGCTTCCGTATCTAACTAGCTCTATGCTTGATGTACAAAATTACTACTTTTATTTTGATATAATTCCATCCTCAATCGTTAACACTCTATCACAATATTGTGCAATATGAATATCATGTGTTACTAAAATAACCGTTTTGCCTTGTTTCCTTATGTCCAGAAACAAGTTCATAATCGCTTCACTCGTTCTCGAATCCAGTGCTCCTGTAGGTTCGTCAGCCAGTAGAAGGCTCCCTTTTGTAATCATGGCTCTTGCGATAGCCAATCTCTGTTTTTGCCCACCAGAAAGTTCTGTAGGATATCTTTTGCGTTTCTCTGCCAGACCCACGTTTTCCAGAGCCTCTCTTGCCCGAATTTTCCAAGTTTTCCTGGGTATTTTAGAATAGTGTAAGGGAAGAGCCACATTTTGCTCTACTGTATACTGATTGATCAGTCCAAAATTTTGCAAAACAAAGCCAATCGACTCATTTCTCAATTTCGCTCTCTGACTGTCTGCCAAAGTAGAAACATCCTTTCCTTCTAAGAAATAAGTATCCCCTGTAAGTGTATCAACCAACCCTAAAATATTCAACAGAGTTGTTTTTCCAGAGCCAGATGTACCCATAATTGCAATCATCTCTCCCTTTTCAACTGCAAGATCGATACTTGACAGGGCTCGAACAGCTTCTCCCTTTCCCTGATAAATTTTCTCAATTCCTATTAATTTAATCTGCTCCATTATTCATTTCTCCTAAGAATATCTATGATCGCATATCTTTTAAATGTATAGAGAGGATATGCTGCAATACCTATACCATAAAGGAAACTGAACAATATTATACATGTTATGAGTAATGGCTGCTGAAACAAAACTATAATCCAAATATCTGCAATCAGTGATGGTGCTCCAACCTGCATGAAAATGCGAAATATTAAAGCTTTATTCCTAGCACCACACAAACTATGTATCGCAAATTCTCTTAGCCTTTGTTGGATATAGCGTATCATGTATGAAATCATCCCTGTTGTTGCAAATACAAAAATGAGAACCATGACACTCCCCATAGTTAATGCTTCATTCTTCAAATCATTGATATCTCTGGCAATTTGCTCTTCTAAACTGCGGTATTCGAAAGGCAAAAGGTTTAGGTTATGGGCTTTCTGCACGATCTTCTCCATAAGGGACTCATCCTCAGTAAGAAAATATGTACTTACCAAATCTGTTAAATATCCAATCCCCTCACTTAGAGGTTCTGCAAGACGCGGCACCATCATCCAATTATCTAGGATAATTGCTTTCTCCGACTCAAAAGGGGCTGCGTAGGCTTCTCCCGCTTTTAAGAACCCCATTACTTCGTATTGCCTGCCGCTACTGTCGAAAAACATTTCTCCTTCCTCATAGAATGTTTGAAAGTTGCTTCCTAAGACAACGGGGATTCGTTTTCCTTCCTGAAAGTCTTGAAAACGGCTGATGATCCGTTGTCGCCCTCCAAGTAAATCTAAATCTGCAAAATCAAAAAAGTTACCGGAGACCCTCAGTGTAGAAAAAGAAGAAACGCCCTCTTCTATCCTTTCCGCCAAATCGTTTCCTTTTGCATGAGATGTTTCTATATAAAGGTTCATTGAGGTTCTTGCTACCACTCTATCTACATGATCCATTTGTTCCAGGTAGCTATAGAAACGCTTAAACGCCTCCTGCCCTTCCTTGCTATTATGAATCTTATCAATATGCCCTGCTTCAGCAATACAATCCACCTGATAGATCGTACCTTGCGCCTGAAGCTGCTTAAATTCTCCCAGGGCTTTTGCTGAATCTCCTGCTAGCTGAAGCATATAGAAAACAACAGCAATGCAAGAGTAATTTGAACGATCCCAAAAAGAACACTTAATTTATTTCTCTTTACATCCAAAAAGAAAAAGGAGCTTTGTCCTTTCATTGTACGCATGCCAGTATCCTCGCAATCTCGCTTTTTTGAAAATGCCATAATGTTATAGCGGCTGTACAACTACAAAGCAGAAGCATTCCTAAAAAACCATAGAAAAAAGTATCTCCCTGTATCTGTATTCCAAACATAAGCTGTACCGATTCCTTCGTTGGAAGTGATAATCCTATTTCTAATATCAGCTTGCTCAACAGTGCACCTCCACCAAAGGCCAACATGATTAAGCTGACAAGATTCTTTCCAATCCAACAGCAACTCGAATAGTTCGACGCGCCTACCATCTTTCTTACTGCAATTTCCGCTTTTCTTGCCATTAACCAACCCTGTATTGCAGAAACTGAATTTAGTACAATTAGTACCGCCGTCAAAAGCAGCATCATAAACATAGGTGTAAAACTAGTCCCAGATATACGAAATTCCTCTGCTGCCTGAGATTGAATCTGTGCATACCGAAAAGAATTCCATTCTGACTGGTTCTCTGCGAAACTTTTCGCAACTTTTAAATTCGGTATCGTCCGTTGACCCGCATCATAAAGAAAGCTATTAAAAATAGCATCATCCAATTGTTTTGCACAAAAATTCAGAAAACAATCCGGCGATTGATCTCCATAAAGATCCACATCACTATACACGCCAATCACTTGAAAAAGGCTTCCACCATCATTCCAATAGGTGATTCCATCTTTTGTGATACACCTTCTTCTAGTAGACTCATTCACTAGCACGGTATTCTTTCCTTGTTGAAAGTCGTCACTTCGAAACAGTCTTCCCTCTTTCAAAGATAATGAAAAACAGGAGCTCTTTGTATAATAAATAGCAAAGCCCTGAATACCAGCAAACTGTACTGCTAGAAGATAATCACCCTTACCTTTTGAAGTAGCCTCCATCAACAATTTTCTCGATTTTATATTTGACTCGCCTGACGTAATCGTCCCAACAGCATATTCCGATGTTAATTGCGGGAATGCCTTGAAATCATCTAAATGTTTCATATATGCCATGCTGCCCAAATTGAGCAGCATGGCTGTGAGAATATAAAGGATCAATAAAAATTTTGCTCTATACAAATAATGTCTCATATGATTACTGGTATCTCCACCCATATGGAAATGTCTGTGATTTTATTGGATTATTTGAACAGCTGGTTGACTTCCTTTCACTTAATCTTCTCTTAGTAATAACTGATAATAAAGGAGCGATATCATACATCTACTGAAAAATGTCTTCCAGTAATGATGCAAGTCTACTATACATTTTTGCCTCTGAGCTAAATGCTTCTTTTGCGGCCTGTCCTAATGATAAGTCCGCAGACTGAGCCTGCTCTGCTGCAAGCAGTCTGAAAGCATCGATCAGATTCATCCCATTGATATCATAAAGATTTATGTAAGATTCTCCTGCCCTGCCCCTTCCAGAATCTTCTCCATAGAGAGAAGGTTCTTTCCATATGCCTTCCTTTAGATGCGGTAAGCGTTCCAAGTCAGCTTTACATGGTTTTACTGCCCATATTCCTGGGCTGGCATAGGATTTATATTCTTTTTCGGAGATAAGCCTCATTTCATAGAGCTCGCTCATAAAGTCTTTCACCC
This sequence comes from Lachnospiraceae bacterium, assembly GCA_022797995.1. Lineage (GTDB taxonomy): Bacteria > Bacillota > Clostridia > Lachnospirales > Lachnospiraceae > Acetatifactor. The sequence goes on along the minus strand of JAAWLQ010000054.1, from coordinate 10,190 downwards.
TTCTGCCCCCATATTGCATGGATTTGGCCGTTTCATCATTTCCAGGTGCATCGTAACAAAAGGTTAAATCCGATAGCGTGTATTTATCCTTTAAATATTCCTTTTGCTGATTGGTTGGCTTTTTCACATTTTCTGTCTCGTCTTCCTCTGCCGATGAAACCAGATTCGTGAGATCTAATCCTGATGTTTGTGCCCTTGTGTTAGATGCCTGCCCAAACCCATGGTTTGCCTGAAAGGCGTTCGCTAAATAAGACAAGCCATAGCTTACATTAACATTCATTGCTTCCTCCTGCTTTTAGCTGATTTATTTTTGCATCCACTTTATTTACTATAAAAAGGTCAAGCTGGCATACATGGATTGTGTCAGCTGTTTTCCTGCATAGCGATAAGCAAAATATGCATCCCATTTGAAAGAAGTCTCATCCGCACCTATATAGAATGTAGCTGTCTTCTTTCCTGATGTAAGGATAATATCCTCTCTACCTTCCGGAGTTCTTGTGACAACATACCCGTTTGAATAGTTTCCGCTGGTGTAAAATTGGACATTCACCTGCCAGGTGTCCAGTTCATACCCATATATCCGGAAAAAGTTTTTCGTACGCCGTTCTCATCTCTATATACGGGACGCACTGTAATAGTTTGCATATCCACACTTGGAGAAATTACTACTGGTCCTACTGCTGCAGCTGCTGGTGTTTCTGTTGTAGTGCTCTTTTCTGCCGCAGATACTGGTACTGCAAAGCACATTGCTAAAATCAAGCATAATGTAATCACACGTAAAAATTTTCTTGTTTTCATTTTTTGTCTCCTCGAATAAAATGACCATAGGCTTTATTTTTTTGCAATAATTCCTCATGGGTACCCGTTCCTATAATACTGCCTTCTTTCATAAAAATCACTTTTTCGCACCGCTTAATTACACTTAGTTTATGCGTCACCATAATACAAGTTATATCTTTACACCAATCTTCAATGAAGTCCATTATCCGTTTTTCTGTATGAATATCCAAATGGCTTGTACTTTCATCCAAAAGCAACATCTCTGGCTCACTCAGCAGTGCTCGTCCCAAAGCAATCCTTTGCTTTTCTCCTCCAGATAAACCTTTCCCGTTTTCACTTATAACTGTATCCAGACCAAAAGGCAATTTATCGATTATGTCTTTTATTTGGCACCCCTCAATGACTTCCTGTAATTTTGCCTCATCGGCTTTCTTATTTCCAAACATCAGATTCTCTTTGAGACTTCCTGAAAAGAGGGTTGAGTTTTGAGACACATAAATAATATTTTTTCTCAGAAGCTTTAGAGAAATGTTTTGAAAATCTATCCCTCCAAGCATAATACACCCGCAAGAAGCCGGATAAAAAGAAGCTATCAAGTGCAGAAGTGTTGTTTTTCCACACCCGCTTTTTCCTATTATTCCAATGGTTTGTCCCGCCTCTATATGAACTGATATATCTTTTAGTACTAAGGGTCTATAACCATACGAAAATCCGACATTCTCTAGTATCAGTTCTTTCGATTTGAACAAATCGACATTTTCCTGTCCATGATGAACCATCGTCTCGCTTTGTATCTCAAGCACATCGTTAAGCCTCTCTGCCGCAATAGTCGCTCTCTGCATTTCTGGTTGCAGCCCAATCAGTCCCTGTACTGGAGATAAGAAAAAATAAATCAAGGACTGAAATGCAATTAAGCTTCCTAATGTTAATACACCATGTATAACAAAAAGGCTGCCTATCCAAAATACAAAGACCAGCCCCATTCCTTCGACAATCGTTAAAAGAGCTGATTGAGAGACATTAATTAGGCTATCCTTAAACAAGTTCTTGATTAAAGCACTTGTTTTCTTACAAAGCTTTACATAATACTTTTCTTCACCGTTAAAGGATTTAATTGTTTCAATCCCATCAATAGATTCTTTTAATATGGATGTAACTTGAGCATCATTTTCCATCACGTCTCTGCTCACCGATGCTATAGGCTTTCGATAGGCAAGAACCACAATTGCATAGATACTTACCAACAGAACTACTAGCAAAAAAAGTTGCAGATTTAAAGATGCCAGAACAAGTGCTCCCGCTACCACCATGACAGAATCTAGTATAAGTGAGATACTTATACTGGAAATGATGTCTTGGATTTCCCCAATATCTTGAAAGCGAGACAACAGTTCTCCCGTCTCCCTGTCATGAAAAAAGCGTACTGGCAGTCGTAACATATGGCTGAAATAATTATACATCAAAATCTCGCTGGACTTCTTAGAAATTTTTGCGATAAAAAATCCCCTTACTAGATGGATAATAAACTGTAGGAGATAAATTGCAATTAACACCATAAACAGCCTCTCCATGTTAACAGTGAGCTGGTTTAACTGCTGCATTATCTCTGAAAAGAAAATAACATTACTGCTCGCCTCAGAGCTTTGTCCTAGAACAAAATTGTCAATTACTCGTTGATAGACAAGGGAACTGATAATGGATATCCCCGCTAGCAAAAGTGAAAAACCAAGAACAAGGGCAAACAGACTTTTTTGTTCTAAAATAATATGATAAAATTTACGAAAGGTGCCTTTTTTAAGGTTCACCGATTCAAAGCTATCCATTTTTTTGAATGTAATCAAATATCCGGTCCATTGGGCATTAAACTCTTGCAGTGTGTAGGTACACTTTCCCTTTGCAGGATCGAAAACCACTACTTTGCGTCCTTTCAAGTGTTCTACCACAACGTAATGGGCTAAAGTGTCTTCTACAATTACATGGGCAATAACAGGAAGACGAATTTCTCCTTTGCTCACAGCATCCTGAAATTCTTCAAGCTTTCCTTTAAGAGCTTCTGCATGCAGGTGCAGTTCATGTGCCGTCTGAGTGATTGCATAAATGCTAGATCCATTTTTATCTACTTTCATCATTTCCCGAACTGTTACCAACGGAACCTTCGCCCCGTGTCTTAGGAGAATAGTAGCCAGGCATGCTGCTCCGCAATCTCTGAGATCATGTTGTTTTATACCTTTCTTTTGCATGGGATCCTTTCTTAACTTTAACAAACATAAGTTAGCTTTTTCATTGCGTCATTTGTTACTTCTGTTACTTCCTTAATGAGAGCATTTGCTCTATCTGTAGTGGTATAGTTTGCTGCCATTCATCGTTTGGGCAATTAAAAACAACCCTCTCTTATCACATCTTATAAAATCATAAATTGAAGTCATTCCACTCTTCAGACAAAGTTGATTTCCTTCCAACAATAACTTAACTTTACCATTTTGATAAAGCTTTAGGCCTTGTTGATCGATCGAGTATACAACCAAATCATCTTTCATATCCGTAACCATGAAATTTGCTCTCTGATAATCGATGCTCTCTTTTTCTAATTCTTGAAAATCTTTAATTGAATCATCGACCTTTTCCTCTTTCCCTGTTTTGATAGAATAAGCTTTAAGGCCTTTATCGGTGTATATATATACAGTCTTCATAAAGGCTAAATGGATTGAATATATCCATCATTTGTTCTGATAAAAAAGTGAACTGCACTTTTCCTGTCCTTTGATTTACTTTATACATCTGACCAAAACCATCTTGAATTATAAGACTCCCATCGTTTGCGAATTCTGCATTATATACACCATTGTCACCACCTTCCACTCTGGCGAGATTAATGTTAATCTTCTTAATCCGCTCATTTTCTACTATGTAATACGTTTCTTTATGATTTGAATCATTTCTTTCTTGCCATTCAGATATAACGCAAAAGATCTGGCCTTTTGGAGATAGGTATCCAGCAATTTCAGTTGTTATCCCCTTGGTCTTATTGATCTTAATATTCCTTGTGAAAGTTGATATTTGTGTCCAGCTTCTACCTTCATCGACAGAGTCCCAAACAGTGCCTATGGTTCCAGATTCATTCAACCCCACTATCCGCACCGTTTTATTCCCTATTTGCTTGATGTCAAAAACCGCATCAACACTTTCAGGCATTTTGACTTCATTCTCACTATATGAAAGAGTGTCCCTCTCTTCTTTTTGAGAAGAACAAGAAGTCAAGAAAACATTTGTTATCAGACATATCATTATGAATATAGTTAAACATCTTTTCATGTATTTCACGTCCTTAATGTTATACATTGCTATTTTTATAATACAATATGAATTTTTCACTGTACTCCCTATTCTGTTACTTGCCCATCTTTGATGCAAATGATTCTATCTGCAATGTTTGCAACATTGCTGTCATGGGTGACAATCGCAACTGTTTGATTAAATTCTTTCGCCGAATTTCGAATCAGCTTAACGACTTCTTCTCCATTTTTTGAATCCAGGTTTCCCGTCGGCTCATCCGCAAGAATAATTGATGGTTTCGTCGATAAGGCTCTGGCAATCGCTATTCTCTGTTGTTCGCCTCCGGATAAAACAGTTGGCATATTGGACAATTTATCTTTGATCCCAAGCGTTGATACAATGCTTTCGATATACTCGTCATCAATTTCTTTCTTATCAAGTTGGAGAGGAAGCAATATATTATCATAAGCATTTAGAATGCTTACTAAGTTATAGTTTTGAAAAATAAATCCAATATTCCGCCTTCTGAAAGCTGTCAGTTCTTTCGCATTCATTTTGGAAAGCTCTATGTCATTTATTATTATTTCACCATTCGTTGGATTGTCTAATCCGCCAAGCATATTGAGCAGCGTACTCTTTCCGCTTCCGGATGGCCCAACAATAGCTACGACTTCGCCCTGTTCAATGGAAATGCTTACGTTTTTCAGCACGCTCAATGTATGATTTCCCACTTTATATTCTTTATTGAGTTTTATCGTGTTTAGTATACTCATTTTATCACCATGATTCATATGACCTTTCTTAGACGTTCTACCACGCTATCTTTGAGATTGATATTTAAAATAATATATGGGATTATGATGGAGAAACATATTATGCTAATTACAATGATGAATGTTGGTACAATTGGATACGCAAAGCTATAGTATGGGTACTTACCAGCAACATAATAATGAACCGTATAGAGTGCGATGCTTCCTAGGGAGAATACGATCATTAGTACCGATAATGCAAACAATAATCCTTCATAAGTAATGATTCTTTGAAGCTGTTTTCTGTCCATACCAATAACTTCCATCATCGTATATTCTCTTTTTAACGATATGATATTCGTCATTACCGCATTAATAAAATTAATAATTCCCATGCAGATTAAGATAGCCGCTATGGTATACATGACTACCTTGCTCATAAATACGAACTTTTCTTCTTCTTTAATCAATGATGCCTTATCCGTAAGAAGTATATTCTCATCCATAACGAGTTCTGGATTGTCTTTCATTAAAACAAGATTCCGTCTTTCAACGATATGATTTATTTTTTTCGTAATTGTATTGAGTTGATCCTGATCAACATTGAGCTCAATTCTATGCACTTTCTTCTCTAAGTCCAGTTTCTTGTATCCTTTTTCCGACACAAAGAGAGATGGCCATTCCTTTCGCCCCCATGCCTTTTTATTGTCCACCGGGAATCCTTCTTTCTCTATATCAATATAACCTCCGAATCTGATTGAGCCCTGTTTCTCTCCCTCGTAATTATATATCGTTATGGAGTCTCCTGAAATTTCAGATGCTTCAGCTTCCATCTTATTTGTAAAGATATGAGATGTTGCATTCAGGGCTATATCACCATTTTTCAATCCCGTAATATCCCAATCGAAATCGTTTTTTTCTGCGTATGCAGCCAGCTTATTCATTTCTTCCTCTGTCAGGATTGCAATACTCCCATCAAATTCTCCTTCTTTATCCTGAATATATCTTTTTATTTGCGAATTATCACCATAGCCAAGATTCGCGTTTGCGACTTTAAGAATGGGATACCACGCCCTGTCATGAACGTCGAATTTTACATATGTTGCATAATCAATTGTCACATCTTCTATTCCATCTATGTCTAGAATGGTTTCTAACATTGTATTATCAATTGTATTCGTATTACTGGTATACCCTTCGTTGGTTAATGGAGCATTGCCATTGCTAATATAAAAATCAGGTAAAAATTCATATTTATTTGTTTGATCAAGCCCGCCGATGATGATCATGGAGCACTGTGCAAAAATGATCCCAATTGCAACCGAACTTATAACCACGATGGACTTTCCTTTATCCAAACTCAGATTTTTTAATGCCATATCTCTATAAGGAGTTTTTCTTTTTTTTGCAATGTAGCTTTTTTTATTACTTGTTTTTCCATTATACCGCATTGCAGCTATAGGTGACATTCTTGCAATCTTCCAGACGGGAAGCATGGTACTGATCAGTGTTACTAATGTTACAAATATAATGGATATGAACAGAAATTCTATTTTGAACCCCATCATATTTGTTGCAGGCCCATAATTATCCAGATATACGTCACTTAACAATTTGGGTATCAGAAATAAGGATAATATGACGCCGCATATTGTGCCAATCATAATCCCCCAAATTAAAATGTGCCGGATTTGTAAAAGTATTATTTTTATAGTATCCTGTGCATCTATTCCAATCGTTTTGAGCTGCCCATAAAAGCGAATATCATTTCGCAGCGAGAGATTCATGACATTATAGATCAATAAGAATATACAGAGAAGTATTAGAACTCCACAGATGATTCCCTGTCCGTATCCCCCAACAGCCTGAGCAACAGCACGATGTTCAGCTGTGTCTGATATAATAAACTGTTGTGTGTCACTTTTTGTGCGCACGTCTTTATATAGCATTGCTTCTGCTTTTTCCAGACCAATGGTGTCTTTGTGCCTGAGATATAGATACTCAGGCAGCTTTATATTTTGTACAACTTCAGAAGCATATGATTTTGAAAAATATGCTCTTGAATAGGATCCTTCTATATAGTCCGTATAATATCCACTTAGAACAAATTCTTCTTTTTTGTAAGTTTCCTCGTCCATCGTAATATTCAGGTTAACGAATTGTCCAATCTCAGGATCATGAATACGAAGCAATTCTAAGCTGTGTTTTGATAACATCACTTCGTTTCTTTTCTGTGGGTAATTTCCGATAATATCTGTATATGCAGGTACATCTATGTTGTTAAATTTTGTTTCATCCGAATATACGCAAAATCCAACCGTCATTTTGCCCTCCATGATTGACCCCAGGTCCCATTCGCCACCCACGTCACTTATATAGTCCAGCTGTTTGACTTGAGAATACAATTGCTCCGATGGTTTTTCAAGAAAAACACTGGACGCATCACCCGTGCTACGGATACCCATAAGATAGATTGCGTCAATTTTACCGGTTATTAATGCTAAAATTGAAAATATTGCAATGATTCCTGCTACTATTGCAAGTATAAGAATCCTGTTTCGCACACGGTTATTTCTATAGGTTGCTGTGGCCAGTTTATTAATCAGTCTTTTATTTTCATTTGTCATAATCATACCCGCTATTTTTACTACCCTAAGTTCTTTACTTATATGTTGTGCCCCATAGAGGGTCACAACATATATATTATTTAGCATTCACTTTATGGAATGTTTTCATATACTTTGCCACAGGATTTATTGCATGCCGATCCGAGCGTTGCTCTTTGTGCACCGGAATGATAAGTATTGTTATGCCTATCTCTCCATTTTATAGCTGAGAATTGTGTTCTTGCAACACTATAATAGTTATGCGATCCATAATAGCACCTCCAATGATAATGTGCTCCCCCATTAATGTTCATTTGTTCTTTCTTTGTAATTTTTTTCATTTGCTTCACCTCCGAAATATATCTTTCTTAAATACCTGCTATTATATATATGACTATGTAAGTTTTACCAGAGCATAAAAACCACCCCCCTCAGACTGTTTGAAAACTTCGCATTTTGGTATTTGATTCACATGATCATGTGGTTTACTTTGTTCTTGCAATGCTAACGCATAATACATGTTCGGGTACCATCCCTTTTCTCTGGCACTATCAGGACAAAAGCACTGCATCCAATGGCAATAGCAATACATGCGGCTACCTCAATAAAATTCAGGCTAAAGTATATAACTAATACAGTCTCTAAGCCTAAAATAATCCGGCTTTTCTTTTGATACAAAATTTGTTCCGTAGTGCTAAGGGGTTTATTCCGGCTCTCAACCGGTGCCCTGAATATAATCACCAAAGCGGCGACTGCAAGAGTTCCCAATATCGTCGCCTTAGAAAGAGGTAAACACTTCACAATTATCAATGCACACAGAATCAATATGGATGAAAGCCAATAACAACGCTTTGGTGTGGTCGCATGATAGCCTCCTGCATACCTTCTTAAGGGAATATATGCTGCCGAAAATACAATACTTTGCCATAGCATTCCTACCATAATTCCAATCACCATTGTGGTTGCCAGGTTTACAAGAAAGAGGATTAATTGCTTGATACCAAAAAAATATAACTCCTCTTCCTCTTTTTCTATAATTCCATGATCCTTTATCCGAGTGACTGTGTACATGGCCATTGTTTCTATCATTTTACCTTGCATAGTTTTTTCGCACTCTCAGGGATCGTCTCCTGATATAGATGGTACTGACAAGTTGCATTTACATTCATACTTGCAGCAATAAGCGCCAGCGTTGCAACAAAACTTCCAAACCTCAAATATAATTTTTTCATTTTGTACCTCCTGCTCAATTGAAATTGTATGTTGTTATAATTTTCTTTTAACATCCCCATCATACAATATTTTTTGTAGAAGAATCTTTATTTGTAGAAATTGAGGTGTTTTGATGTAGAAAATAGTAAAAGCATATTACAACTTATCTTTTTGTAATATGCTTTCATGTTAATAAAGCTAAAGTTCTTTAATTGTTCTCTTATATAAAATAAATCAACAGGCTGACTGAGAATACGCCATTTTTATCATCAATCACCATCTCTCCATGATATGCATCCACCACACGCTGCACATTTCTCAAACCTATCCCATGCCCATTCTTTTTAGCCTTCGTTGTTTTGAATACATTGCCGGATTTACGCAGGCTTCCCGTATACGTATTTTCTACCTGAAGAAAAAGTTTGCCCGGTTCCTGCTCCATTATAATAGATAAAAACTTCTCTTTTTTGCTGCAATTCTTAAGTGCCCTCAATGAATTATCCAGCAAATTCCCAAGTAAGATACTGATATCTCTCGGTACAACTGAAAGTTCTTTTGAAATTCTAAGATCCGTTCGGATATCTGCACCAGATTCAGCAGCTTCACCTAATTTCAGATTTAATAAGCTATCAACAATAAGATTCCCTGTAGCCGCGAATTTTCTCCGTGGTTCAACAAAGGGTGCCAAGCTATTCAAATAATCCTGTATAGGAGCACATTTATTTTGCCCAGCTAATTGATTCAAAGCAAATAAATGATTTTTCATATCATGCCTTAATGCCGCTATTGTTTCCTCCGAAGATTGCAGCAGCTTCATTTGATTTTCATAAGCCTGATTTTGCTGTTCTAAAAGTGTAAGATCCAGCTGGCTGCGGTACATTTCCTGAATACGATCGAACAAAAAAAATAAAAGAAGGTTTAGGAAAACCATAGTCATCCCACCTATGGCAACGGTAATTTCATCTTTACAATTATCCAGCGCTACAGCCGAAACGAACAGACTGCAAAGCGGAACTAAGATGACTGAACTCCATTCCAGCAATGCAATTTCCACGCCATGTTTTAAGTCAACTCCTTTTTGTAGCAGCCGTACAACCATAAAATACAGTAAATTGGTTGCTATAGTACCAATCGTTACGATGTAATCTGTTTTTAAAAACAGCAGAGCGTGATACACGGTATCTTCGCAAATAACACTCGTCGAAATAATTGCAATAGTAGCATAAATTCTATACTTCCATCTGCCAAGATAAGTCCACGAAAGTATGATACACCCAATTATATTTGAAAACAGAATAAGGTTTGGGGACCAGTTGAAAAACAAAAATCCTGCACTGTTGATGCAATAATAGCACAGGTAGCTTAACACTCTTAGATATTTTCTTTTTTTTTGATGCATCCGTTTCAAAAAACACGCGAAAAAAGCAGCTTTTGATGTACATGCTGAACAAGTTTCCCACTAAGTACACCAAGCTTGCCAACAATCCCAATTGTGCCATATGTATCACCTTTCATTTTGAAGTAATATTCTGCTTACTTTTTTACGGTAAGCCTGACTGATTGGAAG
>JAAWLQ010000053.1 GCA_022797995.1 Lachnospiraceae bacterium | reverse complement strand
GAGGGATTTTCGTAAGGTGAGAGTTGTATTTTGTCCCCGATTTTCCATGCATTTTTCAGTGCCAGGTCTTTGCTGATTAACGCCGCATACTTATCCTCTGCTCTTATCTGTTCCCCATCCGACAATTCTAACCGTTCCCGTTGAAAATCCGCAGAATGCAGGCTGTCTGTATTGGCTTCTATGGATATTAAGCGCATTGCAACAGGGTCATTCTGGTATTTGCCGTTATAGTCAATGAGCTTTATGTCTCCCTGGAGCAATCCATTTTCTTTGATAACGGCATTATAAAGTTCAATCTGCTGTGTCTTTTGTATTAAGTCTGCAATTTCCTCATTCAACGGTTCCCCTATGTAGGTAATATTGGTTTGCCCGTCCGCCTCGCTTACCTTTACATTTTCTCTGCTGCGCATGTCTGGAGCAATACGAAAGACTCCTCTTAGGCTTTCTCTGGTTTGTGTGATGGCAAAATCCGTGACGCTGCGCAGCAGTAATCCAGTGACGCTGAAGGAGGACAGCAGTAAAATGGTAATACCTAAAAGGAGGGATTGTCGTTTTTTACGGCGGACATATAAATAGGCCCGTTCCCATAGCTGCATACATAACACCTGCTTTCTGTTTTTTGCAAGGAAAGCATAGCATTTGTATGTTTCATCAATGTGGAGCGGACATTTCACCAATGTTTCATTTTACGAAAGGAAAATTACGAAAGGAAAACCGTAAAGCGCATGCCGCCTTTTTTCTCAGCCTCCGGATATAGAAATGGTTTGAATTCAAATTTGTATGCAAGGGCAGATAAGATTTTTGCGGCAATGTATAATCCCAGACCATTTCCTCCATCTGGATTCTCACCTATGCAATTTCTGCTTCTTGAAAAATCGGGTCGGTAAAACGGCTCAAAAATATGGGACAGTTCATTTGGAGGAATGGGCGTACATTCATTCTCAACAACAATGCTTCCGGCGGCAAAATATATCCGCACTTTGCCTTGGGGTTTTGTATATTTTACCGCATTGGAAATAAGATTCGACAAAACTTTTTCCATAGCGGAAACCGGGAATCTTGCCGAAAAGTCATCCGAAAAATCAGTGTCTATGAAAACGCCTTTTGATTTTGCAATCAGAAGATAGGGCGGCAGCAGTGTTTCCATAAAGGTATGCAGCATGACTTCTTCCATGGGTTCCCTCTCAAAGTCAAAGTTCAGTTTCGATGCATCCAGTATTTCCTGTATCATCCTGCCAAACGAAACTGCCATATCCCGGCAGATTGGCAGATAGGTTTCCCAATCTTTATAACGTCCTATTCCCATAATCATGTTATCAAGCAGCCCGCATAATGCTGTAACCGGAGTTTTCAGTTCATGGGAAGCCGCACGGAGAAAATCTAATTTTGCAGTCTCCGCTTCACTTACCCGTTTATTTTCTTTCTGTAAATCATCTATTGTGGCAAGAAGGCTCTGGTAAAGTTTATTGATATTTTCGGAAAGCACGCCTATTTCATCCTGCGTTTCCGCTTTACACAAGGCTGATTTGTCAAGCTGTTCCATCCGTTCTGTTGTCTCCCTGATATCTGACAGCGGCTTTGTGATTTTTTTGGAATACAGCAGCGCAAAAATAACCGATAACGCTAAAGATAATATCAGAGTAAATGGCAGAAATATAACGATTGCGTTTTTGGCTTCATGAACCGGCTGGAGGGTGAGGTTCAGCGCAAGATAGCAGGGCTGACCGTCTTTGGTTTGGAAATGAGTGCTTGCATAGAGCTGTGAATTGGTTTTCCGGTAAGAATCCTGCCACAAATCATCCAATCCTGTTTCTTCTCCAACCTGTATACGCCAGTTTGTGTCAAATTCCTCTTGGATGTCAATAGAATCGGGCGTGTCTGAAGAATTCGTACCGGACATGAAATGATAGGTATAGCCTGCGTAATATACAAAAATACCCATCTGGTTTTGCTGTGCATATTTTCTCACAATCTTTTCTATGGTGTCTTCTTTCGTTTTTTGCTCTGGTTCCGAAATGGTCTGCAATTCTGCAATCAACTGCGTTTCGATATTTTGAAAGGTATCTTCCTTTTGGCTTGTATAGACAACAGGCATCAGAAAAAAGAACAGGGCGTGACTAATCAATGCAATCGCAGCCATGAGAGAAAACACATATAAAAATGTTTTTGGAAATAGTTTCATTTTTTTCATGGCAAATCCTCAAAACGGTATCCAACACCTTTTACTGTTGTAATACAGTCAATGTTCAGTTTCTGCCGTATTCTCCGAATATAGGTGTCTACTGTTCGGTCAAAGAGGGGAGCGTCCATTCCCCAGACGCCGTCAATTAGGTTTTCCCGTGTCATAACCCGCCCGGCGTTTTGAATCAGCAGCTTTAATAGCTGTATTTCCTTTGGTGCCAGCTCCACCGGCTCTCCGCATTTTTCCGCTAAGTAGCCATTAAAATCTACCTTGATATCTCCATATTCCCATACATCTTTTTCTGCCATTTTTCCTGAGCGGCGCAGCAATGCCAAAACCCGTTTTCCCAACAAAACCATGGAAAAGGGCTTTGTGATATAATCGTCTGCCATAGAATCAAAGCTGTTGATCTGGGTTCTTTCGTCATTCAATGCGGTCAACATTAAAACGGGAATCATGCTGGTTTTACGAATCTGATTCAGCACTTGTATTCCATTTATATAGGGGAGCATAATATCCAATATCACAAGCTCTATTGCTTCCTGTGCCAATAGCGCCAATGCTCCTCGGCCATCATAAGCCTGATGGACGGAATGCCCGGCATCTTGTAAATAGTCACAAATCAAATCATTTGTTGTCTTATCGTCTTCCACAATTAAAATAGCAGCCATGTCTTTTCTCCTTGTCGCACAGACTTGCCTTATTATACACCGTGAATGTTTCAACAGTATGACGGCGGATATTGTTCTTGGATTCTAAAAGTCTTTTTATATGGGGTACCCCATGCTACAGATTGTATCATACCCATTATATGGACATACATCTGCATCTGTCCTAAAGTGTCTTTTTCCCGCTGTCTATGTTTGGTACAAGACCGGCTCCGCTGAAGTTCAGTCCACAAACGGTTTTGCCGTCTGTGGACTGTTTTTTGACCCATTTCACGTGACGCATATTCTATTTACAGGTAATAAAAAGGAATCATTCCGGATTCCTGCCAATCTCCGCCCAGTCGATCTTTCGATCCTTATAATAATATTCTCTGTCATGTTCGTTGATCTCCCGCATTACCCTGCAGGGATTCCCTACCGCCACCACATTAGCCGGGATATCCTTCGTCACAACGCTCCCGGCGCCGATTACCGTATTGTCTCCTATGGTAACCCCGGGCATAATGATTGCGCCGGCCCCGATCCAGCAGTTTCTGCCAATGTGAACCGGCATATTATATTGGTAAATCTGCTCCCGAAGCTCCGGCCATATGGGATGTCCTGCCGTGGCAATCGTCACGTTCGGGCCAAACATGGTATAGTCCCCCACATAAATATGGGTGTCATCCACACAGGTGAGATGATAATTGGCATAGACCCATTTCCCGAAATGGCAGTGATGGCCGCCGAAATTGGAATAAAACGGAGCCTCAATATAGACTCCTTCCCCGCAGTCTCCCAGCATCCGTTTCAGCATTTCCGCTCTTTTCTCTGCCTCCGAGGGCTTCGTCTGGTTATATTCGCACAATAGATCCTGATAGACTGCCTGCTCTTTCATAATCTCTGCATCTCCCGGAAGATACAGTTCTCCTGTATGCAGTTTCTCTTTCATTTTACTCATATTCCTGCTCCCACAAAATTTATTCCCCGGCGCGCGTTCCCCGAAGGGTTTTATCATATAGCGCGCACTTTCCCTATTGATAACATAATCGGCGGCAATTCAGTTTTCACCTGCCTGCCGCCGAATTCTGTCAGCAAACCGGATAGACAATCACAGAGTTCCCATCTCCAAAGGGATGCTGCTTTGCCTTGCCGCCAAACCAGGAATATTTGCTGTCCTTCTCCGTTTTGCCCTCGCACAGTGTCTGCAGTCCTTCCCGAAGCTCTTCGATCAGAGAAATGGGCTCAAATCCTTTGGCATGGCCATGCAGAATGTAGTCCGCCTTCTCCTCCAGATACCTGACTTTATCAATCTCCTTCAGTACTTCCTCCGGTGTCAGGCAGCCGGGAAGCTGCAGCCAGAGATGTCTGTTAATGCCATCGCCGGTGAACAGGATTCTGTCCTCTCTCAGAAGCAGCAGAATACCGCCCTTCGTATGTCCCGGAAAGTCGATAACTTCCACGCTCAGGCCGCCCAGATCAATGACAGCGCCGCCCCGTATCTCCCGAAACGGCGGCATGGAAAGCCCTCTGGCCGTTATTTCTCTGACAAAATCCGGAAATTTCCCATGCTCATTTGCAAGCTCCAGATCCGCCGGATGCAGGTATGCTTCCTCAAAATAAATATTGCCGTGAATGTGGTCGCAATGCCCGTGTGTATTCACCACCATCAAAGGCAAATCTGTGACTGTCCGCACCACAGCTTTTACATCCTCGCTGCCGTTCATGGTGTCAATGACCAGAGCCTTCTTCTCTCCCACCACCACATATCCTGTGGCCTCTCCGTTGTCATCCATCAGGTAAACATGTGGATTCAACTGCTTTATGCTTATTTTACCCATAGTACCCTCCTCGTCCTTTTTCTCTATCTTATCATGGCCGGAGACGGAACACAATCCTAACCTTGCTTTATAGACTTTCAAAAGTGATTTACAAAAGAGTTTTAAAAAAAATCATAAAACACTTGTATGGTACGAAAAACTATGCTATAATGCACATATTATCAACCAAAACACTTCCGGTGCTTTGGAAAATCTTTTATTTTCTCGCATTCAGGGAACACGTTGCTTCCCAAAATGCACAGAATTTCAGAATGCTCCGCATTCTGATCCGTTGGCTTTTCGCCACTTATTCAATCAGGAACCGATAATCAAATAAGGGCAGGCGAAAAGTATTTCTCCTGTCCACATGAGAACAGGAGGAAATATGAAGAAAAAACAAAACAGAACACAGTCTGTTGAAACACAGCTTGCAGGAGACATCAGCAAAAGTTCCAAAAAGGGAACAGGCAGAAACCGACTTCTCGATATCGGGAAGAAAAATGAGCCTCCTTTTCTGGTCTCGCTCATTGATCACAAAAGTCTGGTGGATTATGACGCTGCCATGCAGCTTTTCCGGTACATGATGTGCATCTGGACTGCATACAAAAAGGAAATGGAGATAAAACATAAGGGAATTACCGGAAGAAAAAGCTTTCGTTATCCTGTCATTATCCCAATCATATACTATGAAGGGAAATCCACATGGACCGCAAGCAGAAACTTTTGTGATAGAATCGGATATAGCTCTGAGTTCCAGAAATGGATTCCAGATTTTCAGTATGAACTTGTCAGTGTTCATGAACAGAGTAACCAGGATCTTTTGAAACGGGGAGATGAAATCTCATTGATTATGTTGATGAATAAGATACAAAATGCTGATGATTTAGAACAGCTGCTCCACATTCCTGCGGATAAAATCAATCAGATTGTAAAAGACAGCCCGGAACATGTAGTGGATATAATGGTATCTGTGATGGAGAATCTGTGTTTTAAGATAGATGTGTCTGCTGAAGAACGAATGAAATGTGTTCAGAAAGTGAGAGAACGGAAAATGGGATATCTGTGGGAGAATATGGAAAAATTCAGTATACAGGAAGAACGCCGTAAGACAGAGAAACAGCGCAAAAAGGCTGAGGCAGCAGAAAAAAGAGCCGAGGAGCAACAGAAATTATTGAAAGAAGAACGGCAAAAGAACAGGGAAATCGAAGAAAAGCTCAGAGCTGCCGAAGCATTGATAAAGCAGTTAAGCAGTGACAGACAGGAACACAGCCAGGAGATATAGGCTTCCGCATGTAAACTTTCAACAGTTCATTGCATTGCAATTTTCGTCATTTTGAAAGGGGGGCTTATGATCATCAGACACACCAGGTCAGAAGACCTGGAACAGATATGCCAGATATATGCCTGTGCAAGAGACAGGATGCGCCGGGAAGGGAATCCCTCTCAATGGGGCGATGACCGCCCTCCCATTTCCGTGCTTATGCAGGATATCCGGAATGGCTGCAGCTATATTCTGGAAGAACAGGGCCGGCCCTGCGGTGTTTTCTCCTTTATCATCGGCGATGACCCAACGTATCAGGTAATCGAGAACGGGCACTGGCTCAACAAAGCCCCTTACGGAACCATTCACCGGATTGCCGGAAATGGTTCTGTAAAAGGAATATTCCGCGCCTGTCTCTCCTACTGCCTGTCACAGATTCCCAACATCCGAATCGATACCCACAGGGATAATCTGACCATGCAGCATCTGTTGGCTAAAAATGGATTTGTCAGATGCGGAATCATACATGTGGAAGACGGAAGCGAACGACTTGCCTATCAGAAAGTTTTGCCCCACTCAAGCTTTCCCTTTTCAGCAGAATCTGGAAACACAGGCATATCATAGCACCGGCCATCCTCCCGACATATATCCCAAAAGGATGGGAGGAGAATATAAGTTTTGCGTTTTCCCTTCAGACCTCCAGTTCCCGGACTTTCCTTCTCAGCTGTAGCACCATGGCCGGCGCAACCGAAAGCTCGTCAACCCCCATTCGAACAAACTCCTCCGTAAGCTCCGGATCCGCTCCCAGCTCCCCGCAGATGCCCACCCATTTTCCGTGCCTGTGGGCGTTCTCCACCACCATCTCAATCATCCGCAGAATAGCCTTATGATGAGGATTATAAAAGTCTGCCACTTTCTCATTCTGTCTGTCAACGGCCAGCGTATACTGAGTGAGATCATTGGTTCCGATGCTGAAAAAATCCACCAGCTGTGCCAGCTCGTCGCTGATCATCACCGCCGCAGGGGTCTCAATCATGATCCCCTGTTCCGGACATCGGTATGGAATTCCCTCCGCTTCCAGTTCCTCCTGTACTTCCTTCATAATTTCACAGATCTGGAGAACCTCCTCCACAGCCGTAATCATGGGATACATAATTGATATATTCCCGAATATGGCCGCACGCAGAATGGCCCGCAGCTGCACCCTGAAAATCTCCGGCTGCTTCAGACAGATGCGGATACCCCGATACCCAAGGGCCGGGTTCTCCTCTTTTCCCAGGTTGAAATAATCCGCCTGCTTGTCCGCTCCCATATCCAGAGTGCGGATAATCACCTTTTTCCCCGCCATCCTCTGAGCTGCCTGCCTGTATGCCTGAAACTGTTCTTCCTCCGTTGGAAAGCTTTCTCTGCCCAGGTACAGGAACTCACTGCGGAAGAGGCCGATTCCCTCCGCATCGTTTTCCAGCGCATCCTCCACATCACTCACACTTCCGATATTGGCATACAGCCGAATCCTCTTTCCACCTGCCGTCACACTCTCCTGTCCCTTCATCTCCTCCAGAAGCCGAATCTTCTCCCGCTCTTCCTCCCTTTTCTCCTGCGCCAGGCGGCAGGTCTCCTCATCCGGTTCAAAGGTCACTTCCCCTTTGAAACCGTCCACCACGGCCGTCATTCCCGTGCGGATTTCCTCCAGGTTCACAGGCACACCGATCAGCGCCGGAATGTTCATCGTCCGGGCCAGGATGGCGGTGTGAGAATTGATGGATCCATGCACTGTCACAAGGCCCAGAATCTTCTCCCTATCCATCCGCACAGTTTCGCCGGGGCTTAAGTCGTCCGCAACAATCACAGAAGGCTCCCTGATGACGGCATCCTCCTCCGAATCTCCTTCCAGAATCCTGATCAGGCGGTTGGAAATATCCTTCACATCCGCCGCTCTCGCCTTCATGTAATCGTCATCCATACCTGCAAATATTTCCGCGAAATGCTCCCCTGTCACCGCCACCGCCCAGGAGGCATTTACCCTATCCCCGCGGATTCTGTCGCAGACAGAGCCCATATATTCTTCATCCAAAAGCACCATCCGGTGGGCTTCAAAAATAGCGGCACCGGATTCTCCCACTTCCCTCAATGCCTTGTCATACAGCTCCCAAAGCTCCTCTCCGGCCCGGACTGCGGCCGTACGCACTGCTTCCAGCTCGGCTTCCACATCACTTACCTTCTCCCGCCGCACCGGTTCAGTCTGCCTCTTCAATACGACAACCGGCCCCAATGCTATTCCATTCTGTACAGATTTTCCCCCAAGCCGCATCATATTCCCTGTTCCTCCCCAAATTTCCTTATTCCCTGCACCCTCTCATCCTATCTTCCCGATGGAGGCAATGGAAGCTTTTCCCACATGATTCTCCGATGAAATTCCATTCGTACTCAATACCAATAGCCAGGAACCACCTGTCTTCCAAAATCAACCGACCATGGTAAATCTGTTGAAAACGGCGGAACCTTTTTCTATAATACTGACTATGAAAAAGCTTTTTCCTCTTTTTATCATACAACGCAAAAAGGTGGTGGTCAAATGCGGGTTGAAATTATCCTGGACAGTTCCTGTACAGAACCTGAGATTACGATCAGAACGGCTTCCATGACCGAGGAAGTCAGTCGTCTCGCCGAAAAGCTGACGGAAAATACACCCCAGGTAATTACAGGCAGCAAAAATGATAAAATCGAAGTGCTGGAGCCGACTGAGCTGATTCGAATTTATGCCGGCAATGGGAAAGTTTTTGCCGTGACAGACAAGGGCGAATATACCTGCCGTCTCAGGATTTACGAATTTGAGCAGCGGCTGGATACAGACAGCTTTGTCCGTATCTCCAATTCGGAGATTATCAATCTGAAAAAAGTCAGTCATTTTGATTTGAGCTTTACCGGTACAATATGTGTCAGGCTCCAGGACGGAACGGTGACTTATGTATCCCGGCGATATGTTTCCAGAATCAAGAAAATATTAGGAATATGAGGTGACAAATCATGAAAAAAACAATAAGAAAAAAAGTCATATTACGCAGTATTGTGGGAATTCCCATTGGCATTACCATAGGATATCTCATTTCCATCGCAGGTTCTCTGATATGGGGAGAGGGGTATTATTCTCCCTGCGTGCCCGAGCTGATCACCGCCATGGGCAGCGAAATCGGCGCGGTGGTTCTGCAGACAGCGCTCTGCGCCCTGCTGGGGCTCAGCTTTTCGGCCACGTCGGTCATATGGGAGCTGGAGCACTGGAATCTTGTAAAGCAGACCGGCATCTATTTTCTGATTAATTCCATCGTTATGATGCCGGTGGCCTGGTTTACCCGCTGGATGGAACACAGCGTTGTGGGTTTCCTGCGCTATTTCGGAATGTTTGCCGCCATTTTCGTTCTGATCTGGGCTGTGGAATGCATTATCGGCAGGCGCAACATTGCCAGAATGAATGAAAGGCTGCGTCAAACCCGGGGAGAAGAAAAGTGACCGCCTGGCCTACTCTTCCTTCGTCAGCACCCCCATATATTTCTCCCACTTTCCGGTGAGGACTCTGGTCACAAAGCAGACGCCTCTTACCAGCCAGTCCACGGTCATGGCGATATAGACGCCCAGCACCCCCAGCTGCAGTCCCTTTGCCAGCAGATAGGCCAGGCCGATTCTGCAGACCCACATGGAGGCGATCGCCACAATCATAGTATATCGCACATCCCCGGCCGCCCTCAATCCGTTTGGCAGGGCAAAGGACAGGGGGTGCACCAGCATACAGCAGATACAGTTATACGTCAGAAGCAATCCTGTCAGCTGTGCGGTCTCTTCGCTCAGATGATACAGGCTGCAGATTGGCTCCCTGAAAAGAATCAGGAAGATGCCGATACCCGCCACAAAGACATAAGCTGTCCGCAGCAGCTTAAACATGTACTGCCGGGCCTGTTTATGCTCTCCCGCACCCACGCACTGTCCCACTACCGTAATGATGGCAGCTCCCACAGCCCCGGCAGGAATCAGTTGAAAATTACACACATTTCCCGTGACAGCGTTGGCAGTGATCGCCGCTGTCCCGAAGCTTGCGGTGAGGCTGGAAACCAGAATCTTTCCCACCTGGAAGATGCTGTTCTCCAGCCCGTTGGGAACCCCGATGTATAGAATCTTGTGCAGAATGGGTCTGTCAATCCCGATTTTCCGGCTTACCGGCACATCGCCCTTATGCAACAGCAGAAAGCAGATCACCAGTGCCGAAAGAGAACGGGAAATGAGTGTGGAGAGTGCCGCTCCCGACACCCCCATCTGAAATCCGTAAATGAACAGGGCGTTTCCCGCCACATTCAGCAGATTGGAAAACAGAGACACCTGCATGGATACCTTTGAATTTCCCACTGCCCGGAACAATGCCGCTCCGCTGTTGTAGATTCCCAGGAACGGAAATGAGACCGCATTAAAATAAAAGTAAATCCTGGCATTGCGCATCACTTCCCTGTCAATGTCTCCGTAAATCAGAGTCAGAATCTGCCGGTTGCCTATAAGTGCCAGTGCCATAAACACAAGCGCCAGCGCCCCCACTGACAGGAACAGCTGATTGGAAGCTCTTGCCACCCTCTCCCTGTCTTTTTTCCCGATATACTGCGCCACCGTCACGGCGCCTCCCGAAGCCATGGCGCCGAACATTCCGATGAGAAGTACGCTGATGGTATCCACCAGCGAGATACCGGATACCGCCGCCTCCCCGCAGGAAGCCACCATCATAGTATCCGCCATTCCTATGGTCACCGAGAGTACCTGCTCCAATACCAGCGGTATTACCAGCTGTCGCAATTGTTTGTTCGTAAACATAATAATTTATACGCTTTCTGCGTATTCCTCCCTTAATTCTGACAGACCCCGTACTGATTCCTCAAAGTAGTCCTATATCAAACCGTATATTCCTGGCGTTCTGCGTATATCCAGGTACCCGGCCTTCATACAGGAACAGTTCGGACAGGACATTGACCTGTTTCTTCATACAATGTGTTGCAGCCGAATGCACGGAGGCTCACAGGAAATATCCTGACGCCTGACTCCGCACATCCGGCCAGATCATAAATTCATTTACAGTTTTATAGTGAAAGCCTCCCCCTTATATGGAAAGCTTCCGCTTCTGCTGCCCGCCTCCGTATACAGAGTATACTTCCACCTGACGGGATAAGCATAACTTCCCTCCACAGTGTCCAAAGTCAGCTCTCCGCTTTCCTCCTTCCACTGGAGCCTGATCGCGGCATATTCTCCCCGCTGGTACCCGTAACCGTTGCCCCTGTCCAGATAACAGGTAAACTTCCCGTCCCTGCCTGCGTATATCTCAAGCTCCATTTCTTCCGCATGCTGCTCATGATACAAATCTGCGGTTTCCCTGCTGTCCACAGGAAGGATACTGCCCGCTCTCACATACAGAGGCATCCTCTCCACCGGTGCTTCCGCCGAAATCTCATGACCCCCTGCCAGATATTCCTTCGTATGGTAATCATACCAGCCATCGCCGGCAGGCAGATATACATTCCTCTTCTTCTCCCGGCTGACAGGCACGCTTCCCGGCCCATATTCCATGGGAAAAGTGACAGGACACACCAGAAAGTCTCCGAAGAGATATTCATCCTCCGCCTTCGCAGCCTTTTCGTCCTCCCTGTAGTCAAACAGCAGACTCCTCATGGTCATGGCATCCTCTTTCCACACCTGATAGG
This sequence comes from Lachnospiraceae bacterium, assembly GCA_022797995.1. Classification (GTDB taxonomy): domain Bacteria; phylum Bacillota; class Clostridia; order Lachnospirales; family Lachnospiraceae; genus Acetatifactor. The sequence continues at coordinate 2,839 of JAAWLQ010000053.1, read as the reverse complement.
CCAGGCTGTAGAAATAAGGCAGGAGATAATAACGAAGGCGGATATATCTGACAATCGTGTCATAATACAATTCTCCTTCCTCTCCGAACTGCCAGGGCTCTCTGGGCGTATCCGTTCCGTGAGAGCGCATCATCGGCAGAAAAGTGCCATACTGCAGCCATCTCACATAAAGCTCCCGATACCCCTTATCCTTCACGCCCTCCTCGAAGTCTCCATGCCAGAACCAGGGCTGCGGTCCTTCCTTCGCCCCGCTCCATCTCTTCCAGGACTCCAGATTCCCTGCGAAGAAGGCTCCGATATCCAGATTCCAATAAGGAATTCCGCTGGCCGCCATCTGTTGTCCTTCCACAATCTGCTTCTTCAACGTATCCCATGTGGCAGCGATATCTCCTGACCAGAGTATGGTCCCGTACTTCTGGGAAGAAAGATAACCGGACCGGGTCAGATTCGCCACCCTGGTTTCCGGATCTGCCTTTCTCTGATTGTCATGAATACCCTTCGCATGGTACAACGCATAGACATTGGCCTTCCTGGCATCCATATACCTTGTCAGCTCCGCCGCTGAAATCTCATACCGTTCTTCATCTGTACGTTTCCGTGCACCGTTCCAGTCCGGTGTAAAGGGCTCTGTGGAGTCACACCACCAGGCGTCCGTCCCTCCGGAGAAGAACTCGCTCTCGCACTGCTTCCAGTAAAGCGCTCTGGCCTCCTGATCAAAGGCGTCATAGGTAGACAGATTGGCATAAAGCTTGCCGGCCTCCATCATCTCCAGATTGTCCTGGCCGCCCTTATTCATATTGGGCCACACGGAAACCATCAGGCTGATTCCCCGGTCATGCAACATATCCGTCAGAGCTTTCAGGTCAGGATAGCGCTCCTTATCCGGATGCTTGTCTCCCCATTTTCCCTCGCCCCAATACTGCCAGTCCTGGACCAGACAGGACACGGGAATCCTCCTTCTGCCGAATTCTTCCGCCGTCTCTCGGATTTCCTCCTGAGTGCGGTAACGTTCCCTGGACTGGATATAACCGTAGGCCCATTTGGGCAGCATGGCCGCCTTCCCTGTAATCCTGCGGATTCCCCGGACCAGCTCTGCCATGGTATCTCCTGAAATGATATAATAGGCAACCTGCTCCACCGCGTCCAACGTAACGGTAATCTGATTCTGCTTCTCTTCATAAGTCATCAGACAGTCCGCGTCCAGCAGGACTGCCCAGCCCGCCGTGGAGAGAAATACCGGCATTGGAATCTGCATATTATTCTGATAAAGATACTGCCTGCAGTCACGATAATCAGCCACGCCATCCTCATGCTGTCCCAGCCCCAGAATGTGTTCCTTCTCTCCTATTGAGAAAACTAACTGTCCCTCCCAGGCCTCTCCCACTGGAATCTCCCTGGCATTTTCCACCACAGTCCGCTCTCCGTCCACAGTCTTCTTCACAGTCACCTGTGCTTTTCCCTCTATGGCGTACCGTGTAATCTTCTTCGGCGTCATGACACAGGCCTCCTGCACCGGGGCGTTGTAACCTGTTCCTGCCCCCGGCTCCAGCCTGCCTGCAATCCTTCTGCCCTGGACTTTGCGCTCATCATTTTCCACTGTCCCGTTTCCAGGAACGACGGCCCCCTGCGTCACATACTGCTCCTCCGGCGCCGCCGTCAGCACCAGGCATTCATCCGGCGTAAAATCCTTCTCAATGATATCCCCCGGCTCTCTGCATATCCCGTCCGGCGTACACACCACTCTGATAATTTTCATATTCCTAATTGCCTCTCTTTCCGGCCGCAATCAATATTCCATTCCTTGCAATCCTGCATTTTGTTCCCAGCTTCTCCCCTGTCAGGTAATCCTGAAATCCCGCCGGCAGCACCACTTCCGTCTCCCTGGCCGTAAAGTTGAAAAGGAACAGGTACTCCTTATCCTCCCCGAACCTGGTCACCAGATCCACGCCCGCTTCCCGTTCCACCGGACTCCTGTGTACTCCCGCCTCCTTCATGATACCCTTCAGGAAAATGCGGTAAGCCTCCGGCTCCAGATCCGTTCCTACATAATAGGCCCTTCCCTTTCCACAGGTAAAGGCGGATACCACCTTTGCCCCTTCCTTATAGTCCTCCAGATAGCTTCCCAGAGTCTCCGACACGCCGCCCAGCAGCTCGCTCCACATGCCGTCTGTGCTTTCCAACACATTGTCCTCTGTCTCCTCCATATGGCAGAGGGCCTCATAGCTCTCCATACACAGTCTGAGCTTCGTATGGTTCCCGTCAAACACAGGCTCCACCTCTTCCACCACACTACCGAAGACCTCCGTCAGCCCTGCGGGAAGGGATTCCGTATACCCCACATTATCTTTATTCTTCACAGAAGTCAGGAAGGTGGCAATCACGGTGCCCCCCTGTTCCACGAAGCGCTTTACCTTTTCCTGCTCTTCGAAAGACAGTATTATGGCGGCCGGCAGAATCACCACCCTGTAGGAGCTCCAGTCCGCTTTCAAAGAAGTCACATCCGCCGTCACCCCGATATTTTCCAGATAATGATAAAGCTTACCACAATAGTCAACATAATGGAACGCCGGATCATTTACCGGCTTGATCCGCAGGGCCCAGTGAGAATCATAGTCGAAACACACCGCCGCCTCCCGGGGAAATGCCGTGTTCTCCAGGGGTTCCAGCTTTTTCAGCAGCGCCGCCGTCTCCTGCATTTCCCGGTACCTTCTCCGGGGCACACCGTCCATATCCACAATGGCATAATTCAACTGCTCCGCCCCGAAGGGATAGGTGCGGAACTGAAAATGCAGCATCATTTCCCCTCCGTGGGCCATGGACTGCACCACCGCCTGCTTCA
>JAAWLQ010000052.1 GCA_022797995.1 Lachnospiraceae bacterium | reverse complement strand
TGGTATCCCGGAGCCCAGGGCGGAAGAGCGGCGGCAAAAATGCTGTTCGGAGAGATTTCTGCTTTCGGTAAGCTTCCGGTTACCTTCTATGAAACGCTGGAGGAGATTCCCGAGTTCACGGACTATTCCATGAAGGGGAGAACTTATCGGTACATGGAGCACAAGGCCCAGTATCCTTTCGGCTTCGGCTTGAATTACGGGAAAACAGTGCTGAAAGAAGCTTCTTATGAGGATGGTAAAGTGAAGGCAACAGTGGAGAATCAGGGAGAGTTTGATACGGACGAGGTGGTACAGGTCTATATCAAATCTGAAGATTCCGCATATGCGGTTCCCAACCCGCAGCTGTGCGCCTTTAAGAGGATTTCCGTGAAAGCGAAGGAGACTGTATCAGCAGAATTGGCTCTGGATTCCCGGGCCTTTACCGTGGTGGACGACAGGGGAGAGCGGCTTGTTCCGGGAGGAAGCTATACTCTTTATGTGGGCTTCGGACAGCCGGATGCCAGGACGGAGGAGCTGACTGGTACAAAGCCTGTGAGGGTTTCTGTGAACATTTAAATCTATAGGGATAGTTGAGGCACCGCTGGCTGAGGGTTTTGCAGGACAGCGGTGCCTTTAATTTGTTTTTAGACTTTTGATAAAAGAGAAAAAAGTATTATCCCTTTCTCAGGAAATGACAGGACAGGATATGACAGATCCGGATGAAGTATATAAATAACGAAAAATATAGAAAATCATAACCCTGTCCATAGAACTCTGGTGATTTTGGAGGTTTATTTGAAGCATCAGGGAGGATTCTTTGTGGGAATTGACAAGGCACATCGGCCAAACAGAGCAATAATTGGGGAATATTAGGCAATATTTGATAAGTCAAAAAGACGGCAAGATGTAATAATAGTACTGTATTTAGAAAACAGGAAACCGGAGGAAGAAGGAATGAAAAGTAAAAAAGTTACGGTTCCGCAGAGAAAACAAAAGCCGGGCGCATACATAAAACGATATTGGCAATTGTATGCTCTGCTGGCTTTGCCCATGCTTTATCTGCTGATTTTCAAGTACATACCGATGGTGTACATACAGATTGCCTTTAAAAAGTACAGCATCGTGCAGAGTGTATGGGAAATGCCGCTGGCGGCCAACCATGGTTTCGAGTACTTTATCAAGGCGTTCAGCAACAAGGATTTCATACTGGCATTGAGAAATACGATTATGCTGAACCTGCTGGATTTAGTGGTCGGTTTCCCGGCGCCGATTATTTTTGCTCTGATTTTGAATGAATTATGTTTCAAGAAGTTTAAAAGGGTGGTGCAGACCATTGCCTACATGCCGCATTTCCTTTCCTGGATCATCATCTACGGTCTGGCATTGCAGCTGTTCGCTCCTACCAACGGTCTGATCAACATGTGGATTACCTCCATGGGATTTGAGCCTATTCCTTTCCTGAACGAGTCAAAGCACTGGGTGGGAACCTATGTGGGACTTGGAGTGTGGCAGAACTTTGGATGGGGTTCCATCGTCTATCTTGCGTCCATTGCGGGTATCAGTCCGGAACTGTATGAGGCGGCGTCCGTGGATGGAGCCGGAAGGTTTAAGAAGATGTGGCATATCACCCTTCCGGGAATCAAGCCGACCATAGTAACCCTTCTTGTCATGAACCTGGGCGGTATCCTGGGCAGCGGTTTTGACCGGCCGTTTGCTCTGCAGAATACGATAGTACGTGATGTGGCTGAAGTTATTTCAACTTATGTGTACAAAGTCGGTATCCGGGGACTGCAGTTCTCACTTACGACTGCCATAGGGCTGTTCCAGTCGATTGTCTGCGTGTTCTTCCTGCTGCTGTCTAACTGGCTCGCACGGAGACTGGGCGAACGCGGTATCTGGTAAAGGAGGAGGGTGTGCAATGAAAGTCAAATCGACATCTGCGAAAATTGGAGACTGGGCATTTGTAATCTTGTGTGTGCTGGTAAGCATTATATGTATTCTGCCTATGATAAACCTGCTGGCACGTTCCTTAAGCGCCACAGACGCATTGGTGAAGCATGAGGTCTATCTGTGGCCGAAAGGGTGGAACATATCTGCATACCAGATGGTTTTGTCAGATATGAAGTATATTCGAGCGTTTGTCTGGACTGCTATTCTGACGGTGATATGTACCGTTGTTTCACTGACCATGACCACGCTGTGTGCATATCCTCTGATTTTTGAAAAGCTGAAAGGGCGTTCCGCTATCAATATATTTATTACGCTGACCATGTTCTTTAATGCAGGAACGATTCCCAACTATCTGTTGATGAAATCGCTGCATTTGATGAATACTCCCTGGGTATTGATTATTCCGGGCTGTATGAGCGTATATAACATGATTATCATGAGAAGCTTTTTCTATGGGATTCCGGACAGCCTCCGGGAGTCCGCGGAGATTGATGGGGCAAGCTTCTTCCGGATTCTGCTCAGTATCTATCTGCCGCTGTCCAAGCCTGTGCTGGCAACTCTGGCACTGTTTTATGCGGTAGGGCGCTGGAATGGTTACTCGGATGCCCTGATGTATATCAGTAATCCGGATTACTATCCCCTGCAGCTTCTCCTGTATAACATATTGAACAGTATTAATACGGTGGAAGTGGCAACGCAGGAGGGATTCTCTTCTCCCGGCCTGTCGGAAGCTCTGAAAGCTGCAATCGTTATGTTCTCCACCGTGCCGATCCTGATGGTATATCCCTGGTTGCAGAAGTATTTCATCCATGGGGTGACGTTGGGAGCTGTCAAGGAATAATCGGGTTCTGAAAGGATCCGTTCATTCAAACTATATTAATAAAACCTGAGTAAGGGAGGAAAAGGAATGAAGAAAAAATTTCTATCTGTATTGATGGCAGCCTGTATGGTATGCTCACTTGCAGCCTGCGGCAATGACTCCGGTCAGCAAAGCAGCGCGGGTAACACAGGGAGTGAAGGAAGCTCATCCAGTGTTGTGGAAAATTCCGAAGCATCGGGAGCTGAGAATAGCGGAGCCGAAGCAGGGGGAGAAGCCAGCGGTGAGCTGGTAGACGGCAGGTTTGCCGAGACAAGGCATATCTCCGTGGAAGTCTATGACCGCGGCAATGACGGCGGTTCGGACCCCACAAACAACAAGTATACGGAATACATTAAAAAAGGTATGCTGGAAGATCACAATGTAGAGGTGGAATTTGTTAAAGTTCCCCGTTGGACAGAGGTAGAGCAGATTAATAACCTGCTTGCGGCGGGAGATGCTCCGGATATCTGTCTGACATATGATTATGCGACAATTCAGATCTATGCCGATATGGGCGGCGTGATTGACCTGGCTCCTTTGGTGGATGCTAATGTAGATATCACACCGAATCTGTGGAACTGGCTTGAAGATGCCAATATTAATTATGACAGAAATCCCAAGACCGGCACACTGTGGGCCATCGAAGGCAAGCGTGCGGATATCAAGCGTATCAATACTTTTGTCCGCAGAGACTGGCTGGAAGCACTGAACATGGAAGCACCTACGACTGCTCAGGAATTCGAGGATATGCTGGTGGCATTTAAGGAGAATGCTTCCACACTGCTTGGAGCTGACGCAGACAAGATGGTACCTTTTTCCATCACTACTGATGTTACCTGGAGAGCTGCAAACATAATTGATTCCTACAGAGATCCGGCAATTACGGACAAGGAACAGTATGTAAACGGCTATCATGTAATAGCCCGTGACGGAACCAAGGAAGCAATCAGACTGGTGAACAAATGGTATAATATGGGCCTGATCTGGAAAGATTTTGCTCTGTATGATACCAGCGGCACTGAGGAAACAGATATGATGAAGAGCGGATATGTGGGCGCATTCATCCATAACTGGGATCTGCCCTACAGAGACGGCGAGGATGGTATCCAGGCGAATCTGCAGAGACTTGTAGGCGAAAATGCGGCTTACGTGGCAATAGACTGCTTCCCGGATACCGCGGGCAAGTACAGCAAGAGCTCTTACAGTACTGCCGGCGACCGTAAGCTTTTCTTCCCCACCACCAATGACGAGCCTCTGGCATCTCTGCTGTACCTTGACTGGATCAGCGATCCCGAGCATATCAAGTATCTGCAGATTGGTGACGAGGGAGTGACCCATGAAGTATTTGAAGACGGCGCAATCGGTATTATACCTGCCACCGGTGATGCCATCATGAACTCCGGCCAGAATATCGACTATACGATTACCTGTAACGGACTGAATATGTTTGATGACGAGCTGACAGCAAAATCCGCAGCACATAACTATGCGGCAGTGGCTCCGGAGCTGATTATAACTGCTTCTGAAATGGCAATGCATGATGCTCTCATTCCCAAGGCAGTACAGGTTGGCGAAATTTCTTCCGAAAGTGGTATGGGAAGTATCCTTGGCGACAAGGTGAAGGTAATGCTGAGCAACTGCGTAATGGCACCGGAAGCTGATTTTGACAAGACATGGGATGACGCCTACACAGATTGGCTGAATTCCGGCGCACAGGCTATTATAGATGAGCGTCTGCAGAAATGGGAAGAGACCTATGGGGATGCTGAAATGCTTCCGTAAGTTGAATCTTCAAAGCATTTTAAGGAAATAGTAGCAGGGCTGTCGGAAAATAGATAGTTCTGAAACAGGGTGGGGCAGTGACTTGTACGAGTCACTGCCCCATTTTGAAAGTTCACGTAAAAAATGAAATAATCAGTTTTAGAAGGAGTATTTTCAGTCCCCCAGATGCCAGATATCACGGTTATATTCCGCAATAGTCCGGTCAGAGGAGAAGAAACCGGCCTTACTGATATTGATCAGCGCCCGTCTGGTCCAGTCCAGAGGATTCTGGGCATAGTCGGCCAGCGCCTGATTCTTGCGGACAAGGTAAGCGTTAAAGTCGGGCAGTGTCTGGAACCAGTCCTTCTGAATCAGCTCGTTCTGCAGACGTCCCAAATGCTCGCTGCTGCCTCTGGCCAGCATTTCGGCATCCGTGAGGAAGTTCACCGCTCTGCGAATATTAGGGTCAATGTCATACCATTCCCGGGCACAATAATCGCCGTTGCCGTATCTGCGGATGACCTGAGCGCTGCTCTGACCGAAAATGTAAATATTGTCTCTGCCCACGGCTTCGGCAATCTCCACGTTTGCGCCGTCCATGGTCCCGAGGGTCAGAGCACCATTGAGCATGAATTTCATATTGCCGGTGCCGGAGGCCTCCTTGGAGGCAAGGCTGATCTGTTCCGAAAGGTCACAGGCTGGAATCATTTTTTCAGCGGCAGTGACATTGTAATTTTCGATGAAGACAATCTGCAGCCATTCTGAGACTTCCGGGTCGTCGGCGATAACCTCGGACAGAACCAGCAAAGCGTGGATAATATCCTTTGCAATGGTGTAGGCAGGAGCGGCCTTTGCACCGAAAATGGCAGTGAGCGGTGTCTGCGGCAGATGCCCGGCTTTGATTTCGAAATACTGGTGAATCAGATATAAAAGGTTCAGCTGCTGGCGTTTATACTCGTGCAGTCTCTTGGACTGAATGGCAAAAAGGCTGTCAGGGTTGACAGAGATACCCTGTCTGTTTTGCAGCCAGCATGCCAGCTCCTTTTTGTTATCCTGCTTGATGGCAGCCAACCGGCGCAGCACCTCTTCGTCCTTCGTAAAAGAGGCCAGCTTCTCCAGCTCGGCGGCATCCTTTTTGAAGCCTGGTCCGATGAGGCCTTCAATAAAGGCCGTAAGCTCCGGATTGCATTTCAGGAGCCATCGGCGGAAGGTGATGCCATTCGTCTTGTTGTTGAATTTCTCCGGATAGAGCCGGTAAAAATGATTCAGTTCACTGTCTTTCAGTATCTCTGTGTGCAGAGCGGCAACACCATTTGTGCTGTGAGTAAAATGGATATCCATATGTGCCATATGCACAATGTCATTGTGGTCGATGATTGCAGTTGAGGCATCATTTGCTGTGGAGCGGACAAGGGTGTCAAGCTTCTCAATGATCGGCATCAGCTGGGGCACCACTTCGTTCAGATAGTGACGGGGCCATTTTTCCAGAGCTTCCGCCAGAATCGTGTGATTGGTGTAGGCACAGACTCTTGTGACAATTTCCACGGCTTCTTCGAAAGAAATGCCTTTTTGGCACAGAAGGCGGATTAACTCCGGAATCACCATGGAGGGATGAGTATCGTTGATCTGAATGGCGGCATATTCGTACAGATCGTGGAGATTGCTGCCACGCTTTGTGCATTCATCCAGAATCATCTGAGCTCCGGCACTGACCATCAGATACTGCTGGTAAATTCGCAGAAGGCGACCGGCATCGTCACTGTCATCCGGATAGAGGAACAGTGTCAGATTGCCGGCAATGTCAGCTTTATCGAAGTTGATGCCGTCTTTGATGCAGGAGCTGTCCACACTGTCCAGATCGAACAGATTCAGATAGTTGGTCCGTCCCTCATAGCCGGTGACAGCGATCCGGTAAAGCCTGGCTGTGTAATCTTTGCCGGCCAGCGACACTGTGTAGGTGATATCAGTTTTCTCCGCCCAGTCGTGATCTCCCAGCCAGAAGTCAGGGGTTTCGTCCTGCAGGTGATTGGTAAAGTGCTGATGAAACAGGCCGCAGTGATATCTCAGCCCAATGCCGTCGCCGGGAAGGTTCAATGTCGCGACAGAATCCAGGAAGCATGCGGCCAGTCTGCCCAGGCCTCCGTTACCCAGGCTGGGTTCCGGCTCGATCTCCTCAAGCTCGGCCATGGATTTGCCGTGAGCCTCCAGACAGGATTTGACCTGATCATACAGTCCCAGATTGATCAGATTATTGCTCAACAATTTTCCGATTAAAAATTCTGCGGAAATATAGTAAAGTTTACGTCCGCGGACGGGGACAACATGCTTTGCGCTTTCTGCCTGTACAAAATGGAGCAAAGCCGTGTAGATTTCCTCGTAGGTGCATTGTTCCAGATTCTTATTACATAATTCAGTCAGGATAGTTTCTATCTCAGCCATTTCAAAATCTCCTTTCCAGTTGAAAACAGATATAATATATTGTTATTTTTACCATATATCTGGAAATAATTCTTGTATAATACCATTAAAATATAGTACAATCCTATCATATGGAAAATAACAAAGGGGAGCAAAAAATTGAATAAGTTTGAGAATCAAATTGAAATTAAAGGGCCGGCATATTATGAGACAAAGAAACATTCTGATACAATGTTTGCATTTAATGTATATCCCTGTACGATTCCGACGGATTTTACATTTGTGCCTCTGCACTGGCAGGACAGTGTGGAAATTATTTACATAAAGAGAGGGAAAGGTATTGTTCAGGTAAAGTATGATACATTTACCGCCCGGCAGGGGGATATTTTCCTTGTAATGCCCGGGCAGCTCCATGGACTGCAGGGGATAGAAGGGGAACAGATGGAATATGAAAATATTATCTTTGACCTGAGCTTTCTGGGCGGAAGCAATATTGATATCTGCAGTCAGAAATATCTGCAGCCAATGGCGAGCGGGAAGATAAGACTGCCTGCGCGCGTGGACGCAGAAAATCCGCTGTATGGGGAAGTCTCGGCTTATCTGGATGCCGCGGACCGGCTGTGCGCGTCCCGGCCGGTGGGATATGAGCTGGGGGTAAAGGGCAGACTGCTGCTTATGTTCTCCGTATTGTTTCGACAGGGGCTTGAACAGAAGGACAGAGCCGTGGAAACGGAGCATGTGGAAAAACTGAAGATGGTATTGGCCAGAATTGAAAAGGACTATGACAGGAGACTGACGATCAGAGATATGGCGGATGAATGTGGTTACAGTGAAAGCCATTTTATGAGGTGGTTCAGAGAAGCGACCGGATTCAGCTTCTCCGGGTATCTCATCAGGTATCGGCTGGAAAAAGCGGCGTATGCCCTGCGGAACAGCAGTGATACGGTACTGCAGATCGCAGAGCAGACGGGATTTGACAATCTGTCGAATTTCAACAGACTGTTCAGAAAGAAATTCGGAACGACGCCAAGCCGGTTCAGAAAAGATGTATGAAAAGAGATTGAGCCGGATGGGAGAAGGAAAATAAAACAGGAAAATGAAATGTTGACAGATTCGACTTGTAAAAGTGAGAGAGATAATATAAACTGTAAATGGAAACGCAGATTGTGGATTGATTCATGACAGACTTGTTACTCAAAACACAGCCGCAGGTTACAAAAGGCCTGGATTTATAGCGGCGGAACTCAAATAAGGAGGAAACCATGAGTCCATTGGCAGCAAAGCATTCTATTCCCATCGTATTGATTCCCCTGTGCGGAACGGAGGAACTTTCCAACAAAATTGAATATTATCTGAGAGAAACTTACAACAAGGAAGAATGCCATGTGGTGAATTCCCAGATTGTCCGGTTTTCCACGGGCGACGGAAAAGCAATACTGGAGGAAACCGTCCGGGGAGCAGATGTGTATATTCTGGTGGATGTGGGAAATTATTCCTGTACTTATCAGATGCACGGACAGACGATACCAATGTCGCCGGACGAGCATTTTCAGAATCTGAAGAGAACGGTATCCGCCATTGGGGGGAAGGCTTTCCGAATCAATGTGATTTCGCCCCTTTTATATGCCAGCAGGCAGGACAGAAGAATTTCCCGGGAATCTCTTGACTGTGCCATGGCGCTGAGGGAACTGGAGAATATCGGAGTGAGGAATATTACGGCTTTTGACGTGCATGACAATCGGGTGGCCAATGCGGTTCCCTATAACGGGTTCGACGATCTGTTCCCGATTTATCAGGTGATCAAGGCGATTAAGAAACATTATCCCGACATAGAATTCTCGGAGGAGCATTCGCTTTTCATCTCTCCGGACCTGGGTGCCACCACCAGGAACTATAAGTATACCAACGAACTGGGACTGGACATGGGAATTTTCTATAAGCGCAGATCCAGGACTAAAGTGGTGGGCGGTAACTATGTGGTGGATGTACATAAGTATATCGGGCCGAGTGTGAAGAATAAGGATGTGTTCATTGTAGACGATATGATCTGCTCGGGTACTACCATGCTTGACGTGGCAAAGTACTGTAAAAAGCAGGGGGCGAACAGAGTGTTTGCCATTGCTACTTTTGCCCTGTTCACAGAGGGAATCCAGCAATTTGATGAGGCTTATAAGAAGAATGCGCTGGAGGCTGTATTCATTACCAATGCCTCTTATCGCCGGGATGAAATCCGGAATGCGCCCTGGTACCGGGAGGTAGACATCACGAAATATATTGCTATCTACATCAACTCCGTGAATGCCGGGAAATCCATTTCAAAGCTTCTGGATCCCCATGAGAAGATACACCGGCTGCTGGATAAGGGATGAATGGAAAGGCTGTCGCCGGTGTGCGGCAGCTTTTAATATATAGAGTGAGTTGCGAAAAATAAATCAAAAGCAATTGCATGAAAACAACCGAATATGACATTAAAATAAAGCATACACCTATATAAAAACTAAGACAATAAGAGTACTAAAAAAGCGGATAATAGCAGCGCAAATAAAAAATCATATAAAAATGCAATAAAATAAATCAATAATATAGATTAAAAGTACACTTGCATTATATTAAAATCTATGTTACTATTTTAAAATCAGTAACACAAGATCTTAATTATCTGAATGTGAGAGAGGAAGACAATTTTATGAAAGAATCGACAATCAGCAGAAAATACGGCAAGACCTATCATATGCCTCCGGAGGTAACCTATGACTGGGTGCGAAAGGACTCCATAGAAAAGCCGCCGGTTTGGTGCAGCGTGGACTTACGGGACGGCAATCAGGCCCTGATCGATCCGATGCCGCTGGAGGATAAGCTGGCGTTTTTTGAAATGCTGGTGGAAATTGGCTTCAAGGAAATCGAAGTGGGGTTCCCGGCTTCTTCCGACACAGAATACAATTTTATCCGCGCATTGATTGAGCGTAATATGATTCCCGATGATGTGACGATTCAGGTGCTGACTCAGGCCAGGGAGCATATCATTCGGAAGACTTTCGAGGCGGTAAAGGGTGCGCCTCACGCGGTGGTTCATCTTTACAATTCCACCTCCGTGGAACAGAGAGAGCAGGTTTTCAGGAAAGACAAGGAGGCCATCAAGCAGCTGGCGGTGGACGGTGCGAAGCTTCTGAAGGAGATGGCACAGAACACGGAAGGGAATTTCACCTTTGAGTACAGTCCGGAGAGCTTTTCTCAGACGGAACCGGAATATGCGCTGGAGGTCTGCAATGCGGTGCTGGACGTATGGCAGCCTGATTCGGAACATAAGGCGATTATCAATCTGCCTACCACAGTGCAGGTGGCCATGCCGCATGTGTTTGCCTGTCAGGTGGAGTACATGCACAAACATATGAAATACCGTGAAAATGTAGTGCTCAGCGTACATCCCCACAACGACAGAGGCTGCGGTGTCAGCGATGCGGAATTCGGCATTCTGGCAGGTGCGGACCGTGTGGAGGGCACCCTGTTCGGCAACGGAGAGCGCACGGGCAATGTGGACATTGTCACGGTGGCGTTGAACATGATGTGCCACGGGGTGGACAGCGGCCTGGATTTCTCCCATATCATGAAAGTCAGGGAAGCATATGAGCGCTTTACGGGGATGAAGGTACACGAGAGAGTTCCCTATGCGGGAGACCTGGTATTTACCGCTTTTTCGGGCTCTCATCAGGATGCTATCAGCAAGGGGATGGCCTGGCTGAAGGATGGAAAGAGCGGAAACCGCTGGGATGTGCCTTATCTGCCCATTGACCCTACGGATGTGGGACGGGAGTATGAATCCGATGTGATTCGCATCAACAGTGTGTCCGGCAAGGGCGGCGTGGCCTTTGTGCTGAAGCAGCAGTTCGGATTCTCTCTGCCTGCGGCCATGAAGGAGGAAGTGGGATATCTGATTAAGGGGGTGTCTGACAGAAGACATCAGGAGCTGCATCCTTCGGAGATTTATGAGATTTTCGAAGAAAATTATATCAGTCCCCGGAGTGTGTTCCATATTCCGGAATGTCATTTCCGCCAGGAAAAAGGTATTCAGGCGGAGGTGACAATAGAGCAGAACGGTGAGGCGAGAGTGATCAAGGCCGGCGGTAACGGGCGCCTTGATGCGGTGAGCAATGCCATTAAGACTTACTTTGGCGTCAGCTATCAGCTGTCAGTGTATGAGGAGCACGCTATCTCGAAAGGTTCCAGCTCCAGGGCGGCGGCTTATGTGGCCGTATTGTGTGAGGGAAAGCATTACTGGGGTGTGGGCGTTGACGAAGATATCATCAAAGCGTCTATTGCGGCTCTGGCTTCAGCCACAAATAAGCTGGCTGTGGAGCAGCACATTACAGAGGGCAGAGAAGAGCGCATTGTGGAGATCATTACTTTTATTAAAAACGAGTATAAAACGGTGACGTTGGATACCCTGTCCGAGGCATTTCACCTTTCCAAACCGTACCTCTCAAAATATATTAAGGAAAAAGCGGGCATGACCTTCCAGGAAGCCGTGAAGAAGGAACGCATGAAGAAAGCCAGAACCATGCTCCGGGAGACAGAGCTGACAGTGGAGACTGTGGCCGTGGAAGTGGGATACGAAAATGTAGAACATTTCAATCGACTTTTCAAGAAGAATTACGGAATGACTCCCATGCAGTACCGGAAGCAGGAGGAGTAAAAGAGAGGCTGCCGCATATTCCGGATATAATATGCGGCAGAATTCTATTTCTCAGGATACATCCATCCGGAATATTCCAGAATAGAGCGGTTCTCGGCATCATCCGCAGAGAGCCGCATTTGTTTGCGGTAATCTCTGGGAGACATCCGCATAATCCGCAGAAAATAGCGGTTCAAGCTGGAAACGGAGCGAAATCCTACCATTTCGGAAATGTTCAGAATAGACTCTTCCGTACTGCGGAGCAGGCCGCAGGCCTTTGCCACTCTGGTATTGTTGAGATAATCCAGGGGGGTACTCCCATAATTTCGTGAAACACCCGACGAAAATGGGTGGGACTCCAGTGACATAAATTCGCCAGGTGTTCTATGGTGAACTGATGCATGTAATTAATTTCTATATATTCCAGAGCAGGGGCGATAGCAAGAGAGTTATCAGCCTCTTCTTTTATGCTTTTTGCCGCCGCAGAGGCGGCTTCTTCATTTGTGCTTCCATTTCTCTTCAGGGGTTCATTGCGGAGAATTTCAATGTAGAGAGACAGCAGTAAACCCTTGACACTGAGCTGGTACCCGGGATTCCGGGCCTCCAGCTCGGCGATGATATCAGCGGCCAGACGGTAAAAGCGCGGGTGCTCCGTATTGCCGAAAAGAGGCTGGAAATCTTCGAAAGAATAGAGAGTCAGATCATAATTATCCCAACTGGCCGGCAGAATATGGTGAAACATTTCCCGGAGGTCAACGAAAAGGTAGGACCAATGACTTTCCGTTCCGGGGGTGCTGTATGTGGTATGAGGAACATTTTTGGGAATGACGGTTACATCTCCTTTTTTGAAGGGAATGATTCTGCCTGAAAATTCTATAAAACCACTGTCAGAATGGCAGATGCCGATCTCCAGGCAGTTGTGAAAGTGCAGTCTGCCGCTGGGAACATCTGAAATTCTCCAGTAATCGCCGGAAAGCAGCAAAACGGGAAACTGCACAGGGAGATAATAATTGCGGTATTCCATGACAGGTCCCTTTGCTTTTGCCATTGGCGTCTCCTTTCTGCCTGCGTGTAGCGTTTGGCTGCTTTCCAGAGTAAGACTAAATGCCGTATATGGGAATAGTAACAGGCAAATCAGAGAAAAGCAACCGAGCTACTATGGGAAAAAACGTGTGGAAAAGTTGAAAAAGCCTGAAAAATAGCCATTTTTGAAAAACGCCGGCCTGAAAGATGGTTGTTTTTGCGTGAAAGATGGTGAAAACTGCATGATTTTGGAATGGATATTGGCAGAGAAGCGATAGAATCTGCAACCTGATAAATCATCGTTTCTGCATAGTTTTACATTGAAATTGCTTAGAAAAAATACCCAATATGTATGATAATGAAGCTATACAATTTATGCAAATTGACAAGAAGAATCAATTGCATATGGCTGCAAAAGGTAAAATTAACAATTGGAGAATGTGGGAGGTGGTTAAATGGCAAAAACAAAAGCCGGAAAACCAAACGTACAGACGCACACAACCTGGAAAAACGCGTTTAAGCGAGACTGGCAGCTGTATTTGCTGCTGTTGTTTCCTCTGGCCATGGTGATTATTTTCAGCTATGCGGCATATCCGGGGCTGCGCCTGGTCTTCATGGATTACAAACCTGCAAAAGGATTTGAAGGCAGCAAATGGGTGGGCATGGAGACCTTTGCCAAAATTTTCAGGGATGCGGATTTCTTCCGTGCATTAAAGAATTCCATTGTATTTAATCTGCTGGATCTGCTGGTAGGATTTCCAATGCCAATCATCCTGGCATTGATACTGAACGAATTACGTTATCCCAGATTTAAGAAAGTGACACAGACCATTCTCTATCTGCCCCACTTCCTGTCCTGGGTTATCGTGGGTGCGGTGGCCTACTCCATGTTCCGGCCTACCACAGGTCTGGTGAACATTGCGTTGATGAATACGGGAATCATACAGGAAGGGATTCCGTTCCTGACAGAGAAATGGCACTGGGCGGTGACATATCTGCTGGTGGGCGTCTGGCAGGGAATGGGCTGGGGAACCATCATCTATCTGGCGGCCATCACCGGTATCAGCGGCGAGCTGTATGAAGCGGCCATGATTGACGGAGCCAACAGATGGAAGCGGATGTGGCACATTACACTTCCCGGCATCAAAGGCACTGTGGTGACATTGCTGATCATGAACCTGGGCCGTGTCATGGGAAGTAACCTGGAGAGACTGAGAGAATTCGGCAACAGCCAGGTTCGCGATTTCCAGTATCAGCTGGCCATCTACATATATGACAAAGGTCTCGGCGGCGGTAAATTCAGCATGTCCACGGCGGTGAACCTGTTCCAGTCGGCGGTGGGCGTGGTGCTGGTACTGCTGGCCGACAGGGTAGCCAAGAAGCTCGGTGAAGACGGTTTGCTGTAAGAAGGCGGGAGGTGACAAAATTGGCTAAGAAAAAAGAAGAAATAATACGCGGTGCGGAAGTGTCCAATGAGGGCAACAGAGCGATTAATAAATTCCGTGTCAGCGATTTTGTGATGATGGCGTTTATCATACTTTTGTGCCTGACCTGCATTCTGCCTTTTCTCCATCTGGCGGCGAAGTCCATATCCGGCAATACCTATGTGGTGGCGAAGCAGGTTGCGTTCTGGCCCAAAGGAATTAATTTTGACGCCTATGTGTCCATATTCAAGGACGGAGGCCTGACCTATGCCATGGTTTACAGTATCGTGGTCACAACGATTTTCACGGCCCTTGGTATGCTGGTATGTACCTGTGCCGCATATCCCCTGTCCAAAAAGAGGCTGAAGGGAAGGACGTTTTTCACGTTCGCACTGATGATTCCCATGTACTTCGGCGCAGGCCTGATTCCCAGCTATCTGCTGATGGATAAGCTGAATCTGCTGGACAATATGTGGGTATTGATACTGCCCCTGATTTATTTTGCACGTCCCAACAGCAG
>JAAWLQ010000051.1 GCA_022797995.1 Lachnospiraceae bacterium | reverse complement strand
TGATTTACCCGGATGTATCAGTGTTGGGGATAATCTGGAAGAAGCTGCACATATGGCAGCAGAAGCCGCAAGCCTCCATATTTACAGTATGGAATGTGACAATGAAGAAATCCCCAGCCCATCGGTGAATCTCTCTAAAGAAGATACTGAGGGAAATATTGTAATGCCTGTCACAATTCATCCTGATATATTTCGTATGAAAAAAGATAATGAACGTATTAAAACAAATATTACTCTTCCGGCATGGCTGAAAAGAATTGCAGAGGAACAAAAGGTAAACTATTCCCGGCTTTTGGAAGCGGCGCTAATCGATTACCTGCAAATACCTGCTTCCGGCAGATAAGCAATCCATATTTTTGAAGTATTACTGTAAAAAAGTTAATAAAGTTTTTAATTTATTGAAAATGTTTTGTGTTTCGCTTAATATATCAGAAAAGACAATAAATAAAACGAATATTTAAACAAGTTATAGAATTGACAAACGCAAAGACATAGAAATTCCTCTATAATAACCATATCAAAAGTATTCTATGGAAGCAATATTCCACGAGAACAATGTTTTCTGAGAACGATGCAGAGAATGTTGCACCGCGAAAATTGTTTCCACGGAATATAGATAACCGGAAAAAGAAAAATGGGGTACAGGAGGGGTTACTATGGCAAAGAAAATGAAACGTAGTCAAAGCGAAATTGACGGTGTGCAGTACCGGCGGGCTAAAACATGGCAGATCATTTTGGTGGCCTGCAACGCTCTTGTGGGGATGAGCGTTTACAATCTGATCGGTATGGCCAGTTACAGTGCGAGTGTGGGTTATGGCATTACCACGGCCGTTGTGGGGATTATTCTGACCTGCACCAGAATCCTGGACGGAATCACGGACCCGCTGGTGGCGTTTCTCTATGATAAGGTGAATACGAAATTCGGCAAACTGCGAGTGCTTTTAATCTCAGGTTTTGTGATTGAGGCAGTCGCTCTTCTGGCCATGTTTGATTTCATGTCTTCCAAAGGCTTCGGATGGATCGTGTTTACGCTCCTGTATGTCGTATATGTCATTGGCTATACCATTACCAATATGACGGCACAGACATTCGGGGCGATTATGACCAACGACCCGAAGCAGCGTCCCATCATCGGTGTCTGGAGCACGGCGTTCAATTATCTGGTTCCCATGATTTTATCCATTGTGATGAGCATGGTTCTGCTCCCCATGTATGGCAATGAATATAATCAGGGATTTCTTACTGCTGCGGTAAGGGTTTCCATTGTTGTGGGGGCATTGGGAATTCTGCTGGTCAGCATCGGCATATCTGCCTATGATAAACCACAATATTACGAAGGGGTTGGCAAACAGGAACCGCTTAAAATCCGGGATATGGCCAATGTCTTAGTTGGCAACAAGCCATTGCAGTGCTACATTGCAGCCCAGGCTTCGGATAAGATTGCCCAGCAGACAGTATCTCAGGCGGTAATCACCACAATGCTTTTCGGCATTCTGATCGGCGATATGGGACTGGGTACCATGCTGAGCGTGATTGGGATGGCGCCGTCCATTATATTTGCAGTGATCGGCGCAAAATATGCCGGGCGGTATGGCAGCAAGAACGCCATCGTCACCTGGACGAAAATATGCATGGGTGTGGCAGTCCTGATGTTTGTTTTCTTTGTGGTGATCGACCCCTCTACCATATCCACTTTGGGCCCCACAATGATTCTGTATGTTATCTTTACACTGGCGCTGAACGGTTCCAAAATGTGCGTGACCACAGCGGCCAGTTCCTTTATGGCGGACATTATTGACTATGAGCTGGACCGCAGCGGCAAGTATGTTCCCGCGGTAGTTACCGGTACGGGCAGTCTGATTGACAAGCTGATCTCCTCTTTCAGCGCTCTGATTGCCACGGGGGCGGTGGCCCTCATCGGGTACACACAGACTGTTCCACAGCCCGAGGATACGCCGACACCCGCAATTTTCTGGATGACCATGGGCATTTACTTCGGACTGCCCCTGCTGGGCTGGGTGGTTACGCTTGTTGCCATGCGGTACTGTACCCTGGATAAGGAAGAGATGGTGAAGGTACAGAAGCGCATCGCGGAGAAAAAGGCGGCGGCTTCATAACTTTCCATATTTTTTCCGGTATTCGCTGGGGGAGATTCCCATCTGCTTTCGGAAGCAGGTATAGAAATAGCTCCGGTTGCCGAAAGCAAGGGCGTCGCTGATAGACTGAATGCTGTCGGAGGTACCTTCCAGCATCAGCCGGGCCTGTTTGATTTTTCTTTCAAAATAAAGTCGGTTACACTGTCTCCCGTCTCCTTTTTGAATTTGTGGGAGAAGTAGTATTCCGTATATCCCGCGCGGTTTGCAAGCTCTGACAGGGGAAGAGGAGAATTCAAGTGGGCTTTGATGTATTTGCAGGAGTTCTCTATGGAAGCGGAGACACCTGTCTGCCGGCTGGCTTCCTGAACGCAAGTGGTATATTCCTCCAGCATTTTGTCGCAAATTTTGGCGGTGGCAGTCATGGAGGTACACTTTTCAATCAGCTGTGCATAGTGATCAAAAAGCTCATAGGCGATGGAGGGCTGCAGTCCTCCGAGAATACAGGACCTGGAGCAAAGCGTCAGCAGAATCAGAGAATTGTTCTTGTGAACCCGCAGGGCATCGCCGTATTCTGCCTTAATGCCAAAATTCAGAGAGGAAGAATGGGACAGGATATTTTTATAGTCGGGATTTCCATCTGCAAACAGTTTGCACAATTGCTGCTCCGCATACCACATTCCAGCGTAATTATGGGTATCCGGGGAAGAGATATTCCGTCTGGTGATTTCTTCGGTGCACAGATAGGCAATATCGCTGCCGGACACTTTGTCACGGTTCAGACAATAATGGAGCATGACGGCATACTGAATGGCAATATTGGACGGGAGTGCGGGAATGCTTTCGAAATTCTTCATAATGGCAGCTCTGACTTTAACAGAGAGATTGTGGGTATCCATACGCTTTTTGACAAGGGGCTGGGAATCCCGGCCGCTGAAAAAGGGGCCGATCAGATGGATGCGGCAGTCTGGGGGGGCTTCCCGTAATTCAAAGCCGCAGATCCACAGGAGGTTGCCGGGTACTTCCAGAAAGGCAGGCATGGTCTTACCGGCGGACAGGTAGTCGTCAATCAGACGGGACAGGCCGGTGTAGATGAGAAAGCCATCGGCGAAAAGGTTCTCCGTATAATTGGTATGGACCAGAGCAAAATTCCGGTCATACTCCCAGCAGTACAATGTGTAATTACAGTTGATCAGTTCATGAAAAAAGGAAAGTTTTTCCGAAGAATCCATATAGAGTGTCCCTTTCTGCTTCCGGCAGTGCGAAAGCGGCGGTTTGAAAGCCAGCCTGATTGAGAAAACAGTTCAGACAGGCAGCCGGGCTGTCACAATGGAGCTGGTGGTCAGATACAACGGCATAATGGATCATTACGATTAGATTATACCGGAAGACAGAAGCAGAGACAAGGGGAAAAGAAAGGCAGGTTATAGGGATGGCAGTGCGTGCGGTACAACAGATTATGCTGGGAACGGTATGCAAAAATGAGAGGCAGACTCTGGAGACATTAAAGGCAATCAAAGCAGCCGGCTATGACGGTCTGGAGCTGAACGGGTTTATGATCCGGCCCACTTCTTTTCTGGTGCGGACCATGACGAAGGCGGCCGGAATGCCGGTGGGCAAGGGCGGGAATTTCGACTGGAAGGGAATGCTTCGGGAAGCGGATCTCTCCGTGGTCGGCGTCCATGAGGACCTGGGAAGCGTTAAAAGAGACCCGGATGCCGTGATTCGGGAGGCCGGGGAACTGGGAACGGATAAAATAATCATCACAGGGATGTACCGGTTTGACTATTCTGATATAAGTGCGGTAAAAAATCTGGCGAAGGACCTGAATGATTCGGGAAAAAGATTGAGAAAAGAGGGAATTCAGCTATTGTATCATAATCATAACTGTGAATTCCGAAAAGTGGAGAAGAACCGGACGGCTTATGATATGCTGATAGAGGAGACGGACCCGGAGTGCGTGAATTTCGAATTGGATTCCTACTGGCCCACGGAGGCAGGTGTTTCGGCCATTGCACTTATGAAGCAGCTGGGGGAGCGGATGAAGCTGTATCATATCAATGACAGAGGAAGCAGAGTGACAGGCCCGGCCATGACACCTATCTTAAAATCTGACAGCATGGAACTGGGATACGGGAATATGAACCTCAAAGAGCTGATCCGGCAGGCCCTTTCCGTCCATGTGGATGCGGTGATTCTGGAAAGTCATAAAAACTGGGTGGAGAAGTCACCCATTAAGTCCATACAGGTAAGCGCGGCTTTTCTGAGGAAATATGTGGTGTAATATCTATAAAGGGAAGGCCGAATGGTCGGAGTTCTGCCGGGAATCTGCAAATATGGCGAAGCAAAATCTTTGAGAGACAAGACGAAAGGAAGGAAACCCATGAAAGCCATTCGTTTAAAAACGGAACATTTGACGAATCCATTGGGAATCGATATCATCCGTCCATACCTGACATGGAACTGTCAGGACGGGATCCGGCAGACAGCCTATGAGATTCAGGCTTCGGACGGAGATCGCGTCCTGTGGAACAGCGGCAGGGTGATGACGGATCGGATGAATGCGGTGCTGGGAGTCGACGCGGTCAGCAGACAGCGCATCTTCTGGAAGGTCCGCCTGTGGGACGAGGAGGAGAGACCGGGGGAATGGAGTCAGGAAGCCTGGTTCGAGATGGGGCTTCTGGAAAGAGAGCAGTTTGTGGCCCGGTGGATAAATCCCGAGCTCATCTGTGATCCTGCGGTACATAAGCCGGCCAGCTATCTGCGCACTTTTTTTCATGCGCCGAAGGGCAAGCGGGCCAGACTGTATATCACCTGCCATGGCTTATATGAGGCATACATCAACGGTCACAGGGCCGGAGAGTTCGTGCTGGCTCCGGGCGCCGGCGATTATGCTAAAAAGCTGGCCTATCAGACTTATGATGTGACTGATTTTATAAAAGAGGGAAGCAATGAAGTACAGGTTATCCTGGGAGACGGATGGTACCGCGGTGTGTCGGGAGTAGACGGGGACAGGAATCTGTACGGGGAGGATGTGGCGCTGTATTTTCAGCTGGAGGTAGACGGAAAGGCAGTGTGCATCTCGGACGAAGGCTGGGAAGCCTCTCAGTCCGGTCCCATACGGGAGAACGATATGCAGCAGGGAGAAGTGATCGACGCCCGCATGGAAGAGATCACAGATTACCATGGCGTAAAGGTGGAAAATTTCGGGGTGGAAAACCTTGCCTGCTCCAACTGTATGCCGGTGGGGGAGATGGAGCGTTTCAGGGGAAGCGTTCTGAGGACACCCAACGGGGAGACGGTCATTGATTACGGGCAGAATCTGGCGGGCTATATCGAATTTACCCTCCGGGCCCACGGGGGACAGCGGATTGTTTTGACCCATGGCGAGACATTGGATGAAAACGGGAATTTCACCCAGGAGAATTTCCAGGACCGGAAGCGGCATAAAGAGGGCGGCACCAGACAGCAGGTTGTCTATACCTGTAGGGAAGGGGAAAATCATTATAAATCCAGATTTACCATCTGGGGGTTCCGCTATGCAAAAGTGGAGACAGAGATTGACCTGGAAGCTGCGGACGCAGTCTTTACTTCCGTCGCCGTGTATTCTGAGATGGAGGAGACAGGCTTTTTCGACTGTTCCCGGAAAGAGGTGAACCGGCTGGTCAAAAACAGTCTGTGGAGTCAGAAATCCAATTTCTGCGATGTCCCGACGGATTGTCCCACCAGAGAAAGAGCGGCATGGACAGGGGATATGGGCGTGTTTGTCGAGACCGGACTGTACCTGATGGACTGCTATCCGGTGATCCGCAAATGGCTGGCAGAGTGTCGGATGGCCCAGTATCCCGACGGCCGGATTGCCAATATTGCCCCCAGGAATAATAATCCCAGCTTCTTCTCGGGATTGCTGGCCGGCTCCGTGGGCTGGGGAGACGCCTGTATTCTTGTGCCATATACGCTTTACAAGCGGTATGGGGACAGGCGGATTCTGGAAGAAAATTATGAGATGATGGTGAAGTGGTATGGCTTTCTGGAGAAAAGGGCGGGAAAGCGGCCGGTAAATCCCATCAAACGTCTGAAAAGAAACCCTTACAGGAGATTTACCATAGAGACGGGAATTGACTATGGAGAGTGGTGTGAGCCCGATGTGGAAAGCACCTCGGCCATGCGGACTCCTCAGGGGAAGGTGGCCACGGCCTGGTTTGCCAGGTCCGGGAAAATGCTGGCGGAAATTGCAGAGATTCTGGGCAGGACGGAAGACGCCGCGCGCTATGGAAAGCTGGCGGAGAATGCCGGAAAGGCATTCCGGTACATAGCAACGGAGGATGGGAAAATCCTTTCCCACAGGCAGGCCGAATATGTCCGTGCCATATCCTTCGATTTGCTTGACGGGCCGGGAAAAGCGCAGGCTGCCGCCGACCTGGACCGACTGGTGGCGGACAACGGGTATCATCTGAACACCGGATTCCTGTCAACCCCTTCCCTGTGTGAGGTGCTGGCAGACAATGGATACCGGGAGACAGCTTATAAGTTGCTGCTCCAGGATACTATGCCCGGCTGGCTTTACGAGGTAAAAAAGGGAGCCACCACCATCTGGGAAAACTGGGACGGCATCAACGAGAAAGGGGAAGTGAAAGCTTCTTTAAACCATTATTCCTATGGGGCTGTCAGCGGATGGCTGTTCTCCGGCGTCAGCGGAATTCGTGTAGAGGGCGGCAGAATCACCATAAAACCTCAGCCGGATAGGGCGCTGGAGTATGCCAGAGCGGTGTACAGGTCTCCGGTGGGAGAGATTGTCAGCGGGTGGAAATACGAGGGTGACAGGTTGATTCTGGAAGTGGAGATTCCGGCTAATACCCGGGCGGAGGTCATTTTGCCGGACGGTCGCAGGGAGAATGTGACAGCAGGAAAATATGCGTGGAGTATGGAAAGCGGCATATTACAGAGATAATAGGGGATGACAGGAAGAAAGTATTTGAAGGGCAATAATTAGAGCAAGAATAAATGTAGTAGCGGTAAAGTAGAACAACAACGAGAAAGGAGAGCATATTATGATCATTGAAAATACGGAATTTGGGCGTGTAGAGGTAACGGATATTCCATTGCCGGAGGGAATAGATTCCAATATCAACGGAACCTATACTTTCTCCGGAAGAGTGCTTGTGGCGGTCAGGGAACAGGAGAAAGACAAGGACTGGTACCGTGTCTTCACCATGGAGGAGGATGGAACGGGAGTCTGCCAGTTATATGACGGCGTAATTCCGCAGAAGAAAGGGGCAAACGGCATTCGCTGGATGTGTTATGCAGACAACAGGAGAATTCTGCTGGGGGATTATGTGTTGGAATGCACGCCGGATCTGGACCATTGCACCTCCTCGGAGTTGGTGGAGGTGGTACTGCCGGAGGAGGTGGAGAAGATTCCCGGTGTGTTCATGCGGTGGTCAGAGCCCATAATTGCTCCGGACAATGAGCACATCTGCTTTTCCACATTGACGGGAACAGGGGCCTATAATTTCCTGGGAAGGATTGTGCGGAAGGAAAAGGTCTATGTTGTGGAGGATGCCTGTATTATAAGCTCGGTGAATGACATAGAGCCCGATCCGGATGCGGAAGGCTTCTGCCGCAGAAAAGTTCAGCGGGGCGGAGAGGTCAAACAGTTCATAAGAGGTGGCAGGGGAATTACCCTTGCAGGCGGCGGGAAATGCATCAGTGAGAGTACGCTGCAGATGTTGGACAGCGAAGAGGTTAATCAGATTACGGATACTCTTGGCTATGAAGAAACGGCAATTTTCTCCCCCGATGAGAAATATGCCATCTGTATGTCACCCAGATTTTCTCCCGGAACGGATTGCGGGGTACTGGGAGTGGTCCCTCTGTACAACGACATTATGACAAGAAGCAAGTATCTGAACGTATTGTATCAATATGCCATTGCCGGAGTTCGTTTCGGCAGGCCGGGAAATATCGGTCCGGCTTTGATTGATGTGGAGCGCTCCATGAAGGAAGGACGGGGATACGAGGGTGTAAATCTGAGTGACCCGGAAGGAAAATGGGTATATTATTCTCCTATGAGCTGGCACCCGGACAGCACCAGGGCGATGTGGAACGAGAGTACCAGAAGGGCTCAGGGAAATGTGAAAAGCAGACTGCGCAGATGCAGGCTGTTGGATGTACAGCCCTCGGTGTCGATTCCGGCTGTGCGGACGCCGGACAGGGAGGAGATTCCTTACGCGCTGCCAGTTGAATCCGCCGGGAAACAGCAGATGCCACAGCTTCCGCTGAAAATAAAAGGAGCGGGTGGCGGGGTGGTGACCAATGCTAGCCTGGCGGCGGACACCTTTGAAACAGTGTATGAGAATTACAGCGAAGACGGCAGAACCTTCTACAATGGCTGGATTCGGGTGAAATCTCCGGCCAACATGTTCATGCCGGGGGAGACGGTGATACACAGCGACATCAACGTAACCGGCGAGCATAAGGGCCAGATGAAGCTGCGCATCGTACTGCAGGCAGACGCACAGTTTCAGATTCATCCGGACAGGAGCCTCGGCGAAGACGGACAGCCGAAATGTACGGGCTTTGCAGAGTATGACGGCCTGAGAAGAAATGTGGAGGATATGTGGGATTAAGCGGAATTATACATTTGGCAATTGCCGCGGGGATATTGACTTGACAAAAATCGACAACGACGGTAAGCTTATGGCATCAGGAGGTGCAGAAAGATGCCAGAATTACCGGATTTGCAGGTTTTTTCAAAGAATTTGATGAAAAGAATTGCCCACAGGGAGATTGTCTCCGCAGAGTTGCTGAACAGAAGCCGTGTGAACGTGGATGGAGATACCGTGAGGGCGAAGCTTCTTCAGACGAAGATCGCAGACATCGTGCGAAAAGGCAAGGAGCTGTATTTTCAGCTGGAAAATGACGAGGTTTTCAGTGTGCACCTTATGCTGAGCGGCAGATTTCACATCTGTGCGCCGGAGGAAGCTGCCGGGATTCCTTATAAAATATTGTCCATAGGATTTGAAGGAGAGGAGAGCCTGGTTATCTCGGACTTCCAGAGTTTATGTAAGGTTACTTTTAATCCGGTGGAAACAAATGTCCCTGATGCATTGGGAGAGAACTTTACGCTTGCCTATCTGCAGAACGCGGTCAGGAGAAATCAGCGTAAGAATATTAAGGCCTTCTTAATCGATCAGAGCATCGTAAAGGGAATCGGTAATGCCTATGCGGATGAAATTCTCTGGAAAGCGAATATTTCGCCTAAATCCACGGCAGGGAAGATTCCGGAAGCCAGACTGGCAGAGCTGTATGCGGCTGTCGCTGACGTGCTGAAAGATGCCATCACAAATATTGAAAGGATATCGCCGGATATTATCAGCGGCGAGGAAAGAAGCTTTTTAAAAGTACATAATTCCAGAAAAAGGTATACGGATGAGGGCGACAGAATTCTGGTCCAGAAGATTGCCGCCAAGACTACCTACTATACGGAGAGACAGCAGCTGTTCTTCTAAGAGCGGCTGCTATTGTTTCTGTGTGGACCCCAACGGCGATGTGCCGGGCGGGAATATCTATGAGACAGGGATTCAACTTTTTTGATGAACTTTCTATTGTGGAAGATAGGCTATCAATTCCTCCGCTGTGTCCTTCATGCCCCGCCGAAACCAAACCTCGATCCAGCCATACAAAAAGAACGCAACATAGGCGGAGGAATATGCGGCGGGCATTTCCTGCGCTGGATTAAAACCGCACAAATCCAAAATGATGTCTTTGAGAAGATAAACCAATCCTCTCTCGTTTAACAGGGTGTAAAACTCCCGGTTTGCTTCAAAATGGGAAAACACAATTCGCACCACCTCTTTTACTGGAGGGTCAGGGGTTTCTTTCCATCTGTCTACCCAATCTTGAAATAAATTCTCAATATATGCTTTGATAATATCTTCCTTTTCATCGTAATTGCGATAAAAAGATGTCCGCCCTACTCCGGCCATGCCGCACAATTCACTAATCGAAATTTCATTGATTGGCTTTTCTTTCAGCAGCTCCAACATAGAGCTGGTAAGATGCTCCACCACATAGGCGTTGCGGCTCTCGTTGCTGAACGGTGAAACATTTTTCGGCTTTTGTTCCATTTTTACTGCCCCCATTGACAAGATTATTTCCTGCTGTTACACTTATGCTGCTGTTACGATTGTTACAAATCATAACATACAACAAAAAGTCTGTCAAGGAGGGAGTTTCATATGACATTGACGCAGAAACGGCTGTTAATATTGCTTATCATCGCTGTAGTGGCCTTTGTCCTGGGGCGGCTGGCGGTGCGGGCCGCTATAAACCTGCTGATCGGTGGAACGCTGTTTGGAGGGAATTTCTTATGAGAAAGACCGTAAAAGAAAAGAGGGTGAGGATTGTGCCGATTTGGATGGGTATCCTTGTTTTTGTTCTGGCGTTTGGTGCCGGGATTGCTTCAAAATTTGCAATCCAGCCTGGGTGGACGAAAGAGTACAGCGTGGCGTGGAGCGACGAGTTGGGGACACGCATGGTGGATTTGTCCTATGGGGACGGGGAGGCCAACAAGTTCGATCTGTATCTGCCTGCCGACAGCGGGAAGGGGAGCTATGGTCTGGTGGTCTACCTCCACGCCGGGGGCTTCACCTCCGGGGACAAAAGCGGGGATGTGGAAATGCTCTCCTGGCTGTGTAAAAAGGGCTATGTGGCGGCGGGTATCAACTACACCCTGTTCGCAGAGCTAGAGGGCGGCGCAACCAACGGTGCCAGCGTGCTGACCCAGTCCAACGAAATCAGGGACGCCATCCCCAAAGTGATCGAAGCGGCGGAAAAGGAAGGCTACCATATTGACAGTATGGCTATCGCCGGCGGCTCGGCGGGCCACGCTTTGGCTATGATTTATGCCTATCGGGATGCCGGTCAGTCACCTGTTCCTGTGAAAATGACCTTCGGCGCGGTGGGACCGTCCTGCTTCCACCGGGAGGATTGGGACAACTACGGCTTTGACCGAGAGACAGAGGAGAGCTATCAGGGGGCGGCGGGCATTTTCAGCGCCATGCTGGGCGAGATGCTTTCGGTGGAGGAAATCAAGGACGGTTCCTATTTGGAGAAAATGAACCCTATTTCCGCCGCCGAGTGGATTACAACCGACGCCCCGCCTACCGTCGTCGCTTATGGAACTTACGACCGAGTGCAGCCTTTCAAGGCATCCCTTCGGCTGAAGGCGGCACTGGAAGAAAATGGTGTGGACTTCAAATATTTTGAGATGCCCCACTCCGGCCACGGATTACAGAACGACCATGCGCTCTACAAGCAGTGGATGGAGGCCGTTGAGGAATATCTGGACAAATATATGTCGGTAAAGTGAGCACAGAAGGTAAAGACGGTGTCGTGGGGGCACGTCCCATTCGGCTTTATCTGCTGTTAGTGACTATCTATCTCTAATCGCATGACGAAGTAAAAAATTGAAAGCAGAGCGGACAGCATAAAACAAAGCCGTAGGCCGGGAAGCTAAAAACAGGTTCCCGGCCTTATTTTTTGTCCTGAAATGTAAATTTTCTGTGAACTTGATTAAAAAGTCCTTTACAAAACGTTTCCGGAGAGACCAGATTAAATATCCCGCGCCCGATACAGCAGCAGAACTTTTTTCACCACGGTCCGCTCACCCCTGCCGCTTCCCTGCGTCCATGTCAGGTCCGTTCTCCAGGGCACCGAGTAGGGGCCGTCAGGATTTGCCTTTAACTGCTGGAAAATGGCTCTGCGTCCGGCGGCATTCTGAGCGGCGTTCGTGTCTCCGCTCTGTCTGCGCCAGTTTTCATAACCGTCCAGGTAGCTTTCCACCATCTCGTCCCAGGAATGGAATTGCTGCTGGATGACCCTTCCGGCCCTGCTGAATTCCTGATCCAGTTCGTTTCGGTCTATCATTTTCACCAGGTACATCATGCCCAGAAGCTGGGTGGCACGGCACAGATCCCAGCCTGCATACATGGTATCCAGCCGTCCGGCATGCCGGTCGACCAGCTCATGGACTGTCTGCAGTCCATCCTGCCTGTTTCGGATATCCCATTGCTCTCCCAGGGCCACATTTCGGAAATTGGCCACTACCTTTCGGGTTCCGTGTACACCTGTGATCAGGGGCCAGCCCTCCAGCATGGCGAAGGAATGGGCCCAGATGGCGAAGGTGGAAGCACACCAGCATTCCAGATCGTTGCGGGGAAGGAGAGGATCTCTCCTCCAGAAAATGGCAGGCGCAAATCGCCAACGGCGCACACCAATCACACGGTAAAGCAGCACAAAGATCACATAAATCCATGCGGATGCCCAGCGGCCCAGCAGCCTTCCATAGTCTGATTCTCCCAGTACCGGGACATAATCCCCATACATGTCTATGTAGTGGTCCAGCTGTGTCATATTTTTTTCAAATATCATAACTTCATCCGGCGCCGTCCATTCCTTCCACACCCCTGCCGGCATACGGTATTCTCCGGGCGTGTCCGTCTCCTGAATTGCCTTTTTGTTGATGTGGGCGATGACCTTCTCACCGCTGGGCAGCTGAATGTAGTGGTAGATCTGGTCGCCGCTGCGGATGGTGTCATGGTTGATCACCACACCCTTTACAATCAGGGTGAAGGTATCCAGATTTTCCATATCCGCTATGGATTCTGCGATGGAAACTTCCGCCCCGGCTTCAGCGCCGGCGGCTCCTTCTTCCAGAGTAACGTCTTTCTGATAAATTCTGTAAAAAAGGGGTCCCAGAACGAACTCCACAAACAGGGTCAGCGCTATCAGGGCGGGAAGCCACAGAAGCATCTGATACATATTTGTGTTGAAGCCGTATATGTTTTTGTTTGAAATTTTGTAGCGGGTGGCACTCATGGGGAATTACCTCCTGGGATTCTATGATCTAAAGTCTATCATAGAATCTAAAAGAAGATTCTATGATCTAAGGTCTATCATAGAAAGCAAGGGAGCTTTCTATGATCCAAATTCTATCATAGAATCTAAAAGAAGATTCTATGATCCAAGTTCTATCATAGAATCCCAAAGCAGGATTCTATGATCTAAAGTCTATTTTAAAAGGAAAGGGCTGCTTTTTCAAGTGTAAAAATGCGTCTTTGGATTGGATAAAAAACGACAAATGTTTCCGGCTTGAGGGAACAAAAGGTTTATGGTAGTATAAAATCATGGATGAATTTACTGATGAGAAAAGGTGGAAGAGATGGGTGAACGAATCAGAAATATCAAAACATTTTCACGATATGCGACAGCATACTTTATGGTGCTTTTGGTAGTTTCCGGTGTAATTCTGTCAGTAACGCTGTGGTATTCTTCCAATATGCTGCTGCGGGCTGAGCAACAGAGCGAGCAGAAAAACATGCAGCTGGCGGCGGATAATCTGGAAAAACAGTTTCAGATGCTGGAAAGCATAGCGGTACAGATTGGTATCACTACAAAATATCGGCCTAATGTCTTAAACCGCAATCAGTATAAAGAGATTATAATGTTGGAAGATTTTATGAAATACGCCAATTACTCTCCGCTCTCAGCCAATTACTTTCTGGCGTACCGTTCGGAGAAAAAAATATATACATTTACGGGAAATACCACATATTTTAAATATTATGGTCCATCGGTGCTTGGCATTCCTTATGAACAGACAGAGGATGTCTTTCAGCAGATTTTAGATGCAACAACAAGTACCTTTTTATATTCAGAGCCCTATATTCTGTCAATTTTTCCAGTTCGGTTTTATGGATACGACAAAACCAATTCTTATAATGCTGTGCTTTGTTTTGTGTTGACGAAACAGCAGATTCAGAGGTATATGGAGCAGGTATGTGCAGGATTACCGGAGCAATATGCCGTTATGGTAAACGGAGAACTGGTCTTCAATAATACAGACAGGGAGGCCGTTGTACTGACAGAGGCATCGGACTGTGTGAGTGCTGTGTCGTCTGACGGAAAAGTCAGTCTCTATGCGCCGGTACATTTGAAGGGATGGCAGCTTCTTCTGGATTGGGACTCTGCAATATTTTATATTGGTGTCGGTTTCTGCGGAGTGCTGATTCTTCTCATTGCTTTTGCCATGGCCCATATCAGTCTCCTCCCTCTGAACCGGCTGATCGAGAAGTATGTGCCGGACAGTTCAAGGTTTGAGCGGAATTTTCGACAGCTGGATTCGATTCTGGGTGACATGACGCAGATGAACGCAGATATCCGCTATCAGCTGAGAAATCACTTACTGAATCTGATTCTGCGCGGTGAGTACAGTGAAGGTATGCTGGAGAGATGGTCTATGACAGGGATTGTATTTGAAAGAGCTCTGTACTGTGTATACCTGATGAAAAAAGAGGGGACGGCAGACGACAGCGCTCTTCTGGGGCAGGAACTGGACAAACTGCGGGATCTGAATGTAGATTTCTATATTGTGGTTATGGAGAATATTAATAAAACAGCGGTTATTGCAGGTTATGACAGAAGCGTTACACATCAGCAGGTGACGGAGATGGTTCGTCTGGCAGCCACAGAATGTTCAATGGAAATCTGTGTCGGACGGCCGGTAGATTCTCCAAAGCGGCTGCCGCTTTCCCTGATGTCTGCACAGACCGCGGGCAGTTACAGAGGAAGTACTTATGTCTCTCAGAAGCGGATTCAGACAGAATTTCTGGCTGAGAGACTGGTTGCGACAGCAGAATCCGGTTCTCAGAAAGAGATGGAGGAAGTTGGCCGGGATGCGGCATGTTTTCTGAAGGATTCTTCTACAGAGAGTCTGTTGAGTAAGCAGAATTTGTATGAGTTCCTGCAGAATGTGCTCTGTAAAGCGGATGAACACGGATTGGAAATTGATAAATCAGAGGTT
>JAAWLQ010000050.1 GCA_022797995.1 Lachnospiraceae bacterium | reverse complement strand
TGCCTTTGGTACTCTGTACGGGGAAGGAGGCGGCAGTCTTGGTTCATGACAATAGAAGACTCGCGAAAGGGAGATTCTATTGTTTCAGGTTGATTTCGTTGATTTTTGGAACAGTTCGTTCCATTTCATCCTTTAATATTCTAAGTGTGTATGGCACATTATATGACAGAATAAGTAATCTGCCATAGGTCTAAGGATGTCTTACAAGCAATTTGCTGGATTATACAGCCTGCTTGATCATAAGTATGTCAACTAATTTTCACAATTATAATTCAATTTAAACCTAACGGACAATGGAAATTTTTACCGTTGCACGTACTGTCAAAGGCATTTACTTTATTTTAAGGGTTTTCCTGAAAAATAATTCATCACGAAATCTGAATCCTTTTGGGAAGAATGGGGAACCCGAAAATGAGGAGGAGTAGTTTTGTATGAAGAAAAAAGCAAGTTAAAGAATATGGATGGAGCCAAAAAGGATATGCTCCTGCAGCTGGAACAGATGAGGAGGAGCGGAGTGGAGCTTTTTGTGGACGGACGTGCCGTACTTCCCATTGAAGTGGTGGCCAAGGCGGTACGGGAGAACAGTCCCTATATGGCCGATTACGTTCTGGATGCCTCCGGAACCATCGAGCAGGTGCGGTTCGATAAAGTGACGCGCTGTTAGTATGTCGCTTCAGGTTCCGTGCCATGTACCACAGAAAACCAAATGCACCGGAAAACAGAAATCATGAACAGAATGTCGCCGTCCGCAGAAAACGGGATTGCCTCTCATGCTGACGGCGGCGGCATACTGTTGCCGGCAACAGTAAATTGTTACTGAATTGTTACAAAAATAATAATGACGCAAAGCCTAAACTGTGGTATGATAAAAATGTTTATGGGATACTGCAGACAAAGATAATCAGATTCTAAAGAAAGGTTTGTTGACGCATTATGAAAAAAAGGTTGATTCCGATAGTTGTGGCTCTGGTACTGATTTTAATCGTAGCCCTGGTAGGATTCGGTGGAAAGATACTGGACAAGTATACTTACGGCAAAGAATATGCAGATCTGGACGAATATTACGGCGTGACCCAGGGAGAGCTGGCCATTATTCTGCAGGATGACTGGATTGCCGACAAGGCGGTTTTGAGAGATGAGAGAGTATATTTTGATCTGAATACGATATTTACTTATATAAACGAGGGCTTTTATGTTGATATGACCGAGCGGAAGCTGCTTTATACCATGGCAAATGACACCGCGCAGGCCATTTTTGACGGAAAAGAATATTCTGACAGAAGCGGGAGCCATCCTGTGGAGTACACCGTCTGCTATGCGGAAGGGGATACGGTTTACGTGGCTGCCGATTATATAAAGCTGTTCAGCAATTACGCCTGGTCTCTGTTCGACAGACATGTGCAGGTTTATACACAGTGGGGACAGAAGCAGACCATGGAAGTTACGAAAAATACGCAGATACGCGTATTGGGTGGGATTAAAAGCCCCATTCTGCGGCAAATGGAAAAGGGAGAGACCGTGGAAGTGCTGGAGGAGATGGAGACCTGGAGCAAGGTGAAGACTTCCGATTCCATCGTGGGATATATTGAAAATAAAAGGCTTGCCAATCCGGGGACTGAAATTGAGCTGGAGGTAACGGATTATGTGGCGGAGGAGTATACCTCTGTCAGGATGCCGGGCAAAGTGAGCCTGGCCTGGCATGCTATCGGCGGGGAGGGCGGCAACGATACCCTTGGCGAGATGCTTGCGGAGGGAAAGGGGCTCAACGTCATAGCTCCCACCTGGTTCAGCCTGAACGACAACGAAGGTAATTTCCGCTCTTTCGCAAGTACGGAATATATAAGGCAGGCCCATGATGCGGGGCTGCAGGTGTGGGGAGTATGGGATAATTTCAACTATAAGAATGAGACAGGTGCGGATATCAGCAGTTATGAAGTGCTTTCCTCCACCACGAAAAGGCAGATGCTTGTCCAAAGTATTGTGGATACGGCGGCCGGATTGGGGCTGGAGGGTGTGAATATTGACTTTGAAGGTCTGACGCAGGAGTGTGGTGTTCACTATGTACAGTTTTTGAAGGAGCTGTCTGTGTTATGCCGGAGCAGCGGGCTGATTCTTTCAATTGACAATTATGTCCCCTTTCATTTCAATAACTTTTACAGGCTGGATGTACAGGGGCAGATTGCGGACTATGTGATTATCATGGGATATGACGAGCACTGGCACGGCAGCGGCGATCCGGGAAGTGTGGCCAGTATCGATTATGTGTCAAACGGCCTTATAAGAACGCTGGAGGAAGAGCAGGTTCCGGCGGAAAAAGTAGTAAACGCACTGCCTTTCTATACCATTCTGTGGAAGACAGAAGGGGCTCAGGTGACAGATCAGTATATCACGCTGAACAATGTAAAGGATTATCTCCAGCGAATGAATATACAGCCGGAATGGGACGAGACAGTCTGCCAGAACTATGCGGAATGGCAGAATGGTGCCGCAACCTTTCAGATCTGGGTGGAAGATGAAGAATCTATTGCCGTGAAACTGAACGTCATGAATGCAAGAAATATAGGAGGAGTGGCTGTGTGGAGACTGGGGTACGGTACGGCGGAAGCCTGGGATCTCATTGCGGCCTATGCAAATTCCTGAGCCGGTGTGAGAATATGCTGCTGTCATGAATAAATCGAGCAGGGGACTGCCGTGGCAGTCCCCCAATCTGTTAATCTGTTATCCTGTTACCTCTATCTGTTCGACTTCCTGAGAACAATACTTCCGGACATGCACAGAAGCCCAATGCATACCAGCCATAATGCGGGATTTGTCTCACCCGTTTTGGGCACGGCATCATATTCGTCGTCATTGTCGGTGGAAGGAGCTGCCGGCTGCTGTGCCACGGGCTGCTGGGTCGGCTGCTGAACTTCCGGCTGCGGTGTGGGCTGAGCCGGCTGAGAAGAAGGCGTTCTGCTGTACTGCCAGTCAGGTGTGAGCAGATTGCCGTCCTCATTAATGTGCAGGCTGCCAGCCTGGAAGTCGTACAAATCATAAAAAGTCCGGGGCAGGGTATCGGAGGGAGCATACAAATGTCCGACGGTACCGCTGCAGCCTACGGAGGAAGTAACCTCGTCGCCCGAGTGAAGCCGCAGCTCCTGAATATTGCCGCCGAAATTCACAAGTGCATTGTCATAGACATGGGCGTTGGTGATATTCCCATTGACGGAACAGGAGGAATAATTGAGGATATGGCATTCCTGAATATCTCCGGTATTAATGATCGTAAAAGCCGTTGTGGAAACTGTGAGATTGGTGAGAGAGGTGCTTCCCAGGTTAAGTGTTACCTCGGGGGTATCATTGTACACCACCACAATGTCTCCGGCCTTCAATATTTCTCCAAGATAGTAAATGTTCCGGGCAGCTTCGGAATCACTAAATGCGGATTTGTTTTCCTGATAGTACCAGTCGCCCTCATCAGCCAGGTACTTTACCGCATAAGTGACAGGGCCGTCCGCCTCCGCCCTCAGACAGCTGCCTTCCGGCAGAAGAAACAGCATAACTGCAGCGGTCAGTAAGGCGATCATGTTTCTGAACTTCTTCCATTTTTTCATTGTGAGAAACCTCCTTTTGATTGTGTGATAAATTTATTGTTCTGTTTTTGCTTCTTCAACCGGCAGATACCGGTCTCCGGATTCTGTTTCCTTTGCGACAACTACAAATCTTCCCCGATCCACATGGTAAACGCAGGTGGAAAGTGTCAGGAAATGATCTCCGAATTCTGCGGTGACACCAGTGTCATAAATGGAAAGAGCTTTAATGTTCTGGTAGAAATCGTCAAATTCCTCCTGGGTATCCGCCTGAAAGAATTTATAGAACTTAAACACCTGGTCTGTCTTTTTATAAACCTGGGAGCGGAATACGGCAATCACTTCATAATTGCGCTGCAGCTCTTTTGTATAAAGGACCATGCTTTTGTGCTCTTCAAAGAAGTCGGCATCTTCATAATCTGTAAGAGTGCCGAACATGGCGCCGGAGTTCATATTATGACCATGGATAATCAGGTTGGTGGTCAGCGGATCCAGACAGCTGTCGGTATCCAGAATCAGGCAGCCGTTATTGTTCGATTTCCCGTCGAAGCCGCGGAGCAGATAATATTCCTCGTCCTCCGGAGTCCACATGACAGGATAATCCACGGGAGTGCCGGGGATCTGAAGCCATGCGGCCATATCCCCATTTGCCAGAAAACTGTCACGATAAGGATTCTCCACGGGAACGGGTGTGGGTTCCGGGGTTGCGGCAGGTTCCGGCGAAGGCGTTGGCGTATTCGGCGCCGGCTCGGGAACAGATTCCGAATTCTCCGCCGAAGGCTCGGAAGATTCGGGATTTTCCGTGCTTTTCAAAGCTTCCGCCGAGGCGCGAAGCTCATCAAGGGCTTCCTGAGAACGACTGTCGTCCTGTTTCTGCCGGAAAACGAAGACACCGGCCACAATGAGACATACCGCGGCGGCACTGGCCAGCAGAACAGACAAAATGGTTTTGGGATGTTTCATGGCTATTCCTTTCTATAAGTCCATATTAGAGGAAAAATAAATACAATGCAACCTGTTTTGAAAGTTTTAAAGAAAAATTAATAAGAATATAAATGGTAAAAAGACTTGTTCGGAGAGAGAAAAGTGAACAGACTGCAATACAGAATATTGTCCATAGCCATGGCGGTTATGCTGATCGGTTCCATGCTCCTGGTGGGACGGGAGGCAGCCAGATATGTGACGGGGGAGAAGTTAAAGGTACAGGAAGAGCAAATCTGCGTGGTCATTGACGCCGGACACGGGGGAGATGACCCCGGAAAGGTGGGAATCAACGGTGTCTATGAAAAGGATGTCAATCTGAAGATTGCGAAGCTGGTGAAGTTGTTTCTGGAGGCCAACGACATAACAGTGGTAATGACGAGAGAATCAGATGAGGGGCTGTATGATGCGGATGCCTCCAACAAAAAAGTGCAGGACATGAAACGGCGGATTGAGCTGATTGACAATACGTCGCCGGCATTGACCGTCAGCATTCATCAGAATAGTTTCCCGGAGGAATATGTCCACGGCGCTCAGGTCTTTTATTATACGGGGAGTACACAGGGCCGGCAGCTTGCGGAATACATCCAGAACCAGCTTGTGGAGAAGACGGACCCCGGGAACAGACGCCAGGTTAAGGCCAATGACAGCTATTATCTGCTGAAAAAGACGGGAACGCCCATCGTGATTGTGGAGTATTGTGTTTCAGACAGACAAACCGGTTTATAGTTACAATCTTTTATGTGAAACATAGAAATTCTTAGGCTGCGTATTTTGCAGGCTTAGAATTTCTTTTCACATTTATCATTTCATTTTTCGATAGGAATGCTGATTTTTAGGCATTCCTATTGTAAATTTCATCAAATAAATCCTTTGACTTCCAAGTGATTTCAATGGAATCAGGAGAATTTACAACGACTTTACTTACAAATAGATCAACAGCATTCTGAGTTAGGGTTTTTAGTCTGGTTATTTCCAGAAGCGACTCTGACTCAGTTTTTTTCTGTGCGGATTCAATGGCGTGTAGTTTTTCTTCTATTTCACTCCTTTCCGAGTCAAGCTCATTATTAGCAGATGATATAGCATCTTTTTGATTGACAAATTGTTCCCGGCTTATGTTCCCTGTTCTGAATTCTTCATAGAGGCGGGGAACTTTCCCCTTATTTTGTTCCAGCAGCCTTGAAATTGCCCGCAGTCTGCTTTGGAGCTTTTCTTTGTCAGACTTTGGGAGAGGCACCTGTTTGTCCAAAATAAGCTGAACCTGAACCTGCAGCGGACGTAGCACCTGTTCCTTTAGAAATTCATCTTTTATGGAATGTAAGTTGCATGTACCGCCGCCTGAAGGTCTTGCATGGGGGCAATAATATACCGCATGGATTTGGGAGTGGCGTGTATGTACTTCGTGTTTTAGCCTGCATCCACAATGACCGCAGTAAATCTTCTGGTAAAACAGGTTTTCATTCTTTTGCCGATTGTCAGTGCGCACAGTCTTGCGATTGCGGATAATATCAGCTGCCTGAAGAAATGTATCCCTGTCAATAATAGCTTCATGGGTATCCCTGACAACTACATGGTCTTCCGTTTTCTGCCGCTTGAACTTTCTACTGCCTACTCCTTTTACCTGAACGCGGTTGTTGACGGTCGCTCCCGTCATGGTTTCATCCTGAAGGATTTTTGTGACCTGTCCTGGTTTCCAAAATTGGGCCATCAGTTGGTCTTCTGTGAAGCCGCCGCATTGAAAACCATAAAGTTTGTGTAATCTCTGTGCAGGAGTAGGGATAAGCCGTTCATTTAACCACTGTGCAATCTTAACCGGTTTCCATCCGGAAAGCGTCAGACGAAATATATCCTTTACAACTTCAGCGGATTCGGGATCGACCTCCAGTTTGTGCCGGTCAGCAGAGGAAATAATGTATCCATATGGCGGTTTCGCTGCCACAAAGTCTCCGCGTTTCTGCTGTATCTTCTTGATGCTCTTTACTTTGGATGACAAATCCTTGCTGTAGTAGTCATAAATTACATTTTTGAACGCCATTTCAAGTCCGGGTGTATTACCGATATACTCTGAGCTGTCAAAGGAATCATTGATGGCTATGAAGCGTATTCCTATCAAAGGAAAAACCTGCTCAATATAACAGCCAGTTTCGATATAGTTCCGGCCAAACCGTGACATGTCTTTTACGATAATGGCGCCTATTCTGCCCTCGGACACCAGTTGAAAGATTTCCTGAATTGCAGGCCGTTCAAAATTAGTACCGGAATAACCGTCATCCAGAAACTCCCTTATGCTCATCTGCCTCAGCTCAGGCTTTGATTCAATATAACTGTGTATCAGCCGCCGCTGTGCGCTGATGCTGGTGCTTTCATCTTTCAGGACATTATGCTTCAAGTCAAAATCTTCATCAGATACCCTCAAATAGCAGGCAAGGATATTGTTTCCCATATAATTTTCGTCAAGATAATTACTTTTCATTGCAACACCCCGCTTTCCCGGAACTTGAGTATAGGTTCTATTTCATCCCGATATTTGAAAACAACTTCAAGTGTTTTGGAATCGTAGACATAAATTTTGTCAACTAATCTATGTAAAAGATCCTTTGACAAGAAATCGCCTTCATAGAATTCCAACAGAAGCCGGATGTATGGGTTATGTGGGGAAAAGCGTATTTTCAAGCGTTCAAGGGTGGATTTTAGTTCTGCAATGCGGCTTTCTGATGAAAGCCTTTCCAGTCTGTATTCTTCCTTTTGTGCAAGATATTTTTCACGGGTAAACAGTCCTTCCGAATAATGCAGGTATAAATCTGACTGCAAAGAGGTAAGTTCTTTATGCCTTGCGGCAAGTTCTTTGATTTGTTTTTCCAAAGCCTCCTTTCTGCTAAGAAATGCCTGATGCTCCTGTACCGATGCAAGGTAATCATTCAGTTCCAATGCCAATTCCATCTGCTTTTTCAGAAGACAGACTAGGGTTTCCCGTATCTGTTCTTCTTTGATACTGATGATTGAACATTTTGAGTAGTCCGCATCTCTTTGTGAAATAGTGGTATAGCGATATTTCATGCCATGCTTTTCATAATAATTTCGTGTTCGGTACATCTTGAGTCCTGTGTTCCCGCTGTAAACCAATCCGGCAAAAATATCATCCGGCGAATCAATATCCGAATGACAGTAACGGCTTGCCCTGTTTTTTTCCAGCTCCTGCATACAAATACGCTGGACCTCAAAGAATATTTCACGACTTATAATGGCCTCGTGGGTATTTTCCGTTATGATCCAGTCTTCATAGGGAATATTTCTGATTTTGGTAAGATTTTTAGAGAGATTTTTTCTCTTTTTCCCCATTGCCAGATCCCCGGTATAGGTGCGGTTGCTTAAGATGACTTTAACGGTAACGCCCTGCCAGATGCTGTTTTCGTAACGCGGAGCCTTTACAGCGCCTGCCAGAAACTGATAACGCATCGGTGCTGCAACATTGCTTTCATTCAAGAGCCGGGCAATTTGAAAGTTTCCCATACCCTCAAGCTTCCATTGAAAAATCTGCCGTACTGTAGGTGCTGTTTCCTGATTGACAATCAGGTGGTGCGGGTCCTCCGGATCTTTGCAGTAGCCATATGGTGGCACGTTCCCGTAATATAATCCGTTTTTCCTTTGGATTTCTTTTGCAGTAAATATCTTGCGGGAGATGTCTTTTGCATAGGCTTCATTCACGATGCCTTTGATCATGGTATCTAACGGTTGAAGGGCGCTGCTTTCCAGCTGATTTGAGTCATAGTTGTCGTTGACTGCTATAAAGCGAACCTTTAAGACAGGAAACACCATTTCAAGGTAATTTCCGGTTTCTATGTAATTCCTTCCAAACCGTGACAAATCTTTTACCACAATACAGGAAATCCGTTTCTTTTTTACATCCTCCATCAAACGGTTCCATTCCGGACGGTCAAAATTCGTTCCGGTTTCTCCGTTATCAGAGTAAATATCAACAATTTTTAATTCTGTTTTCGTTTTTACATAGCTTAACAGCAAGTCCCTTTGGTTATTCAGCTTTTCTCCCTTTGCGGCTTCCTCTCCGGATATGCGCAGATATAATCCGGTAGGGTAAATCTTAGGAGCAGCACCATTAGCGGTCATAACGGCTGTATCAGTAATTCTGCCTGTTCTTTTATGCGGCATCCGTCTACACCTCCCTTGCTATGAGCTTATCAGAAACAGCGTCCGGCAGGAAATGCAGTAGCTTTTCAAATTCATCCGGAAACCGGAAAACAATATGTATCCGATTTTTTGGATAAATGTATATCTTTTTTACCATGGATACCAGCATTTTACGGTTGAGGACAGGAGATTCCATATATTTTCGGAACTCATCTATATGGGATGTATCAGCCATGAGTGCGGTAGTCAGTCCATCCTGCTGTGCAGTCATGTTATCCAATGCCTCTGCCAGTTCATTTATCTGCTCCTGATATGATTCCTTCAGGTCCAGATATTCATCCTTGTTTAGCAAGCCTTCATGGTAATCCTCATAAAGGGAGGCAAGAAGCTGCCGGTATTTTTGCAAAGAGGCTTCCGCATGTTGGATTTCCTGTGCCAGTGTCTTTACCTCAGCCTTCTGATTGGGGATATTTTCCAGATGGGAAAGCATCTGCTCCATATCAGTCAGGTCGTTTATGTATTGACGTAACGTGCTTAACACAGTCTGTTCAAGGTAGGACTCATTGATACAGAATCCTTTGCAGCAGGTAGTGTGGTTGGAAAGGTAGCAGCCATAATAGAAATAGCTTTTGTTTTTCTTTACCGTCTGCTTGCGGTTGCAGCTCTGGTGGCAGTTTCCACAATATACAATGCCTGAGAAGGGATAAATCGTTTCCTGCCCGGCAGATTGGTGTGTATCTGTATCCAGTATGCTGTGAACCAGATCAAAATCCATTCGGCTGATAATCGCTTCGTGGGTGCCTTCCTTGCGGAACCAGTCTTTCTGTGGTCTTGCCACAGGTTTCCGGATCTTGTAATT
Source organism: Lachnospiraceae bacterium (assembly GCA_022797995.1). Taxonomy (GTDB): domain Bacteria; phylum Bacillota; class Clostridia; order Lachnospirales; family Lachnospiraceae; genus Acetatifactor. The sequence continues at coordinate 5,449 of JAAWLQ010000050.1, read as the reverse complement.
GGGCCGGTAGGTCTTTCCCTGAACCAGTGTACCAGTATATATTTCATTTTCAAGGATACGCCGCACTGTAGTACCGTACCATTTCGGTGTGCTGTAGACTTGGAAAGCAGTTTTTGCGTGGCTGCCATTTTCCTGTTTGTACCGGATAGGTGTGGGCACCTTCATCTGGTTTAATAAAGCAGCAATCTGCAGGTTGCTCTGCCCTTCAATTCTTTTTGCAAAAATGAGCCTGACAATATTGGCTGCAGGCTCATCTATGGCAAGTTTATTTTTGTCCGTTTCCAAACGCTTATACCCATAGGGGACAGAGGGGCTTACAAAATCACCCTGCCTGCGCTTCACATCCAGATTGGAGCGCACCTTTACGGATATATCCCGGCTATAAGCATCGTTGATTAAATTCTTAAACGGCAGAAGCAGCTGGTCAGAAGATGAGTTGTTGTAAAGACTGTCATAATTATCATTGATTGCAATGAACCGGATGCCAAGAGCCGGGAAGATACGTTCTATATAACGTCCGACTTCTATGTAATTGCGCCCAAATCGTGACAGGTCTTTTACGATAATACAGTTGATTTGCCCGTCTTTGATACCTTCAAGCATTTTCTGAAAGCCAGGTCGGTTGAAATTTACCCCTGTGTACCCGTCATCGGAATAGTGTTTCACCAGACATATTTCAGGGCGGTTTTCAGTATAGTGCTGAATCAAAGCCTTTTGGTTGTTGATGCTGTCGCTTTCTTCTTTATCACCATCCTCCTTTGAAAGGCGGGTGTAATCTGCCGCCATCCATTCTTTTGTTTCGTCATTTACATTCATGATCATTCATCCTTTCCAAAAACAAATTCAGAATAACCTAAAAATATAAATGCACATTGCTTCCCCTCTATCATATATAAAAAAAGGCGCAAAAGCAAGGATTTCAGATTATTCGCAACGAGACAGGGAACTAAAATAATCCTGAAGCAGTTCCTGGAAAGATCCGCCATCGCTGCAAAAAGAAACCTTAACAACGGTATTTTGGCAGCGGAAACAATAAGGATTTTTAATATCCCTGATAAAATTTTGTATTCTGTCAGTCTTTTTCATAGTGGTGTCTATCTTGACATCGCTGATGTCAACCAGATTTTGGATGTCAACTGTCTGAACGTCAGTCTGGCATAATAGATTGGTCTGTTGAGTATCCATATTTCCTCCATCTGTATATTCTATACAATCTATGCTTGTTAATAGTTGTCCTATTCTAAATTTACACATACCTTCCATCACCGTCTCCTGCGCCCTTCCCGGCCGCGTTGTGTGGCTGCGCTGTGCGCAATTTAATCCGGACGGATGGCAGACCAGACTGCAGGCAGGGAGCCACCCACCAGAACCCATATACATGATGGTGTATGTTCTTCAGTTGTCAAAGAACAAAGGATCAGACACGATAAAAAGCTGATCTATAAAGTAAAGATACGGAAAGGGAGAAAAACTTGAAAAAAATTTTGAAAAAAGTGAAAAAACTTTTTCGGAAGGAGAAGGGAAGGCAAATAGATATGGGATATATAGTATAATCAAGTTGACATGATACAAGATATTGTGTTAAGATAAACCCGTAATTGATTTTTATGCGACACCTGTATACGGGGAACGGGGACAGGCAGGACATACCCGATATGTCCGCAGGCCGCGTGCCAACCGGCAGGTTCCGGCTCCCAACGGGAGAACCGGGGCATACGTTGTTTAAGATTGTAAGCAGTGTCAGAGGATACCATGTATAAACATGGCAGTCTTTTGGCACTTTTTTTGTTTCCGCAGGATGTGTAAGACTGTCAGGGACAAAAACAGATTTGTGGATCACCACACGCAGTATGGAATGGAAACCTTTAAGGGCCATTCCTTTTTTATTGCCAGAAATGCCCACAAGGGCTTTACCGCATGAGCGGCTGGATAAAAGAGCCTCCGTAAACGGAGAGAAAAAGAAAGGTGGAAAGAAGAATGAATGAGACAAGAGTATTTGCTGACGGATACCGGGGCGTATTCCAGAAGCAGGAGGAATTCCTTGAGTGCTTAAAGAGCATCGGGAGAAATTCTTTCTGGGAAAGAAGAAATTCCAAGAACCTGCGCCTGGTGGCAATCACCAGCGGGAGCAGGGTGGAGGAGGAACTGAAGGAGAAGTATGCGGATGAGGGGCTGGATGAAGGCATCATCACGGACACCATCATCAACACCGGGCTGCTTCTGAAGGTAAGGAACCAGTATTACCCGGTAAGGAGCTGTGCGATCAAGAGCATCCTTGACCGCGCGGGGATTTCCGGCGCGGGACTTAGAAGGGTGGAAAAGAGCGTGTATGCGAGAATCCTGAACGACTGCCTGAAAGTGGCAAAGGGAGAGGCGCTGTTACGCATTTCGGAAGGCAAGGTCTCCGCTGTGCTGGGAGGCGACTGCCATGATTATGCGGTGCTTGACATGGAGCAGGTGTTCCTGCATTCCGTGGACTACCTGACGGAGAATTTCAAGGGCTGCAGCTACCTTGCCGGTTTTTATGAGCATGACATGGCATCCGCACTCTGGGAGCTTTCCGGGGAAGATGCCCTGTTGGATGCCTACCGTAAGGAGCTGGCGTTGCATGGGAAGACGCCCGACGAGATGAAGCCCGTGGTAAGGATCACCACATCCGACACAGGCTCCGGCGGGGCGAACATTTTCCCCATGCTGGTATCCGGAAAGGAAAACACCACCATCAGCCTGGGCAGCCCGCTGAGGCTGGGACACAGGAACGGCACCAAGCTCAGTGAGTTCGATGACCAGCTGAAGCTCCTGTACGGGAAGTACCAGCTTGCCGCAGGAAACCTGGTGAAGCTGTTAAAGATCGAGGTCATGAACCCTGTCAACTGTATGAAGGGCGTCATGGACAAGCTCGGCATTGCCCGTAAATATGCAGCTGAAGCAGTGGACCTGTTCAGGGCACAGTACGGGGAAGACCCCTGTACGGCGCATGACATCTATTTCGGCATTTCCGAGATCCTTTACATGCTTGCCTGTGAAGGCGAGGAAGGGGGCAGGATTGCCAGGATGGAGGAGACCATAGCAAGGGCACTGTCCGTCAACTGGACAGAATTTGATATACCGGGGGCGTACAAATGGTAAATGACAGCGTGCAGATATTGGATGACGTGGCTGAAGATGAGCGTTACCGGGTGCCCATCCGTTATTGCAGCGTGACGCACAGCCGGGAGGAAACCATCACCAGCTGCGAAGGTGACCTGATTGTGATATGCAATGTGCTTGCGGATTACGCAGACATGCTGGACGAGTTCCTGCAGAATGACAGGGACCGTCTGGGCTTCTGTGGTGTAATGCAGTATGAGCGTATGCGTGACAGGTGCCGGAAGATCACGGCGGGGCTGCAGGAGAAAACCGGCTATGACCGGGATGCAGCCATTGAAAAGTGCAGGAAAAGGGCAGCCAGAACCGCGAAGGCAGATGCCGGGATCGGGGAGGACGCCCTTGTCCTTTCCGCCAGGCGCAGGGCAGGCGTGCAGCAGAACGCAGGGCAGCCTGCCACAGAAAATAAAACAGAATAATGATAAGGACAGGGAGGGAAGGAGCATCAGCCTTCTCTTTTTCTGTCCGGAAGATGCAGCCGCAGAGGGCGGCAGAAAGTGAGGAAAAATATGGGACTGGACCTGAATTATGAGGCAGAGGTATTTGTTGACACGGAAAATTTAAGCAGGGAGGACTGGCTTTCCTTCCGCCGCAAAGGGATCGGAGGGAGCGACGCCGCAGCCATCATGGGGATGTCGCCGTTCTGTACGAAACGTGACCTGTACTATGACAAGCTGGGCATACAGCCTGTGGTGGATGAGGAGGAAGACAACTGGGTGGCAAAGGAAGTGGGGCACCGCCTGGAGGACCTTGTTGCGGAGATCTTCTCCAAAAAGACAGGGCTTAAGGTATACCCCGTCCGGAAGATGTTCCGCCACCCGCTCTACCCCTTCATGCTGGCAGACGTGGATTTCTTTATAGATTTCCCCGACGGCACGAAAGGCATCCTTGAGTGCAAGACCACCAATTATAACTGCCAGAACAAATGGGCAAATGATTCCACCCCGGTCAATTATGAGTACCAGGGGCGGCATTACATGGCGGTCATGAACATCGACAGGATGTACTTTGCCTGCCTGTATGGGAACAACGAGAATGAATTCTTCATCCGTTACATGGAACGTGACATGGACATTGAGGAGGACTTGATCGCGGAGGAGGAATATTTCTGGAAAGAGAACGTGGGAAAAGGCGCTGAGCCGGATTACACGGAGAAACCAGACCTTGTGCTGGAGAGCATCCGGAAGCACTGCGGGCCTGCCGACAAGGACGCGGAGCAGGTAAAACTGGGACGCAGATACCTGGGCAGCATCCGGAAGTACATGGAATTAAAGGAGCTGAAGGCACAGCATGACGGCGAGGCGAAAAAGCTGGAGGAAAAGATGAAGGAAGCCTATGCGGAGATCGTGGAGGCAATGGGCACAAGCTGCACTGCAGTCATTACAGACGGCGGCACGCAGTATGTCCTCTCCTATAACCCCTCCTACCGCACAGGGATCGACAAGAAGGGGCTGGAGCGCCTGAAGGTGCAGCACCCGGATGTCTACGACGACTATGTGAACACCACGGAAAGCAGGAGGTTTTCCGTCAAAATGAAAGGAGCGGCTTAATGGAGAAAAATGACATTGTATATATCTGCTCACCCTTATCGGCACCGACGAAAGAGGGGATACGGCAGAACATGGAAAAAGCGGCGGGTTATGCACGCCTTGTATCCGGTGTTTTCGGGTGCAGGGCGATAGCGCCCCACAGCTTCCTCCCGGAATACCTGGATGACCATATCCCGGAGGAAAGGGAGATAGGGCTTGCTTTTGGCCTTTCCATACTGAAGCTGAGCAGGGCAGTCATTGTATGCGGCAGCCGGATCAGCAGCGGGATGCAGGGCGAGCTTAAGATGGCAGGGGAGTTACATATCCCTGCCTATGCCCTGCTGGAACAGGAAGGCAGTACCACACTGGTAAAAATAACGCAGGAGGAGAGAATGGATGAAGTGCAGGTTTGTAAGGGAAATATTTCGGAATAAAGACAGCGGTTTCTGTATCTTCGTGTACCACACGGAGGATGAGAGTGTGCCGGAGGCGGCAAAAGACACCCATTACAAAGGGAAGGGCTGCCAGTTTACTGCAACAGGCACAGGACTGCCTGATAAGGATACCGTGGAAGCCGACTTCCAGGGGAAATGGGTAAAGAATAAGTACGGACAGCAGCTCCAGGTGGAAAGCTATGAGGAGATACTGCCACAGACAGAGGAAGGGATCAAAGGCTACCTGTCATCCGGCATGATCAAGGGGATCGGGCCGAGGACGGCGGAACTGATCGTGGAGAAATTCGGCACAAGGACATTTGACGTGCTGGACCATTA
>JAAWLQ010000049.1 GCA_022797995.1 Lachnospiraceae bacterium | reverse complement strand
GCCTTATGAATCATGCTGACCTGCGGCCCGTTGCTGTGGGTAATCGTCAGCTGATAGTCCTCTTCCACAAGGTCAGCCAGTGCCCTGGCCGTCACCCTGACCGCATCTCTCTGTGCGCCTGTGGTGTATCCCAATGCCTCATGCCCAAGAGATACCACTGCTCTTTTTCTGCTCATCTCTTCTACCTCTCTGTCCGGAAGTCAGACTTCCACCGCTGTCAGGGACCTGCCTCCTGTCCGCAAGGGAGGAGCCCCACTCACTTTTTTCGTTTATTATTGACTACCGCTTTCAATATACATAGAATTACCACAAAAAGCAGAGCCGCCACCGGCCATATCAGCGAAATTGTCTTCCACTCATATCCGCTTAAACCCAGTCCAAGGAAGATTGCAACTACCAGGCACCAGTAGGCCCCGGGAAAAAAGGAAAGCTTCTGCGCTTCCGCCTTTTTTTCTTTCGTATAGTCGCCTTCCTGAAGCAGCTTATCATAACTTCCCTGGATGCTTCCCACCCAGACGAACAGGAACACCGCCACCGCCACAAATCCCAGCAATACGGCCACACAGGAGACCAATACGATATCTTCCGCAGAGAACGCGGCCGCTATCATAATGGGCACCACACCCACGATGCACAGCACGGTTCCCGCCGTGACTCCCATATTATAAGTCCAGGAAAATGCTTCCTTCTTCTTTGCCGCCAGTCCCTTTACCCCATACTGCAGCGTCAGCTTTTCCTTCTCCATGTATTCATATTTTCCCAATTGTGTGCCGGTGAACACAAGTACCGCCACACCCACCGCCACCAGAATCAGCAATATGGCCATTCCGATTCCCCCTGCCATATCTTCGCTCAGAGACGTTCTGCCATACTCGGCAAACGCACCCAACAGAAGAAGCGGAATTGGGGATAACACACACAGCGCCGTAGCCGCCGCTCTGGGAAAGACAAACCGTTTCGTCATGGTCAGAAACCCTTCTGCCTCCTCCATGGATACAATTCGCGTCTCCGACTCCTCCGATACTGGTTCCGTTTCAGGAAATGCTTCTTCCTCTGTCTCTTCCTTCAGTAAATAATCGGTGCTGACGCCAAACAGCTGACTCAGCATGATAATTTTGTCAATCTCGGGAACGGAAGTCCCGCTTTCCCATTTTGAAACTGACTGCCTGGAAATGTTCAGCTTATCCGCCAGCTCCTCCTGAGACCATCCTCTTTTCTTTCTGAGCGCCATTATCTTTTCTGCCAATATCATTTCTGTTCCTGCCGCATACGCAGCTTTTCCTTTCCGTGCTTCCCGCACTTGCTTTCTCAGCACCTGTTAGCACAGAACAGTTCCGACTGTTTCCGAACGTTGTTTATATGCTGTAACAGTTCAGTGCTCTGTCTGAATTGTTACTATGTGCTGATGACAGGAAAAACATAGCAGAAATTTCAATTGACAACCACCAACTGCGCTTTGAAATTTGTCAACCGGCGGTTGCATGCACCCATATGGACCTGGCAGTCCCTGTAAATATTCGGTTTGCCTGTAACAGTACATTGTGTCCGAATATTACGATTCCGATTCACCCTGCGCTTCCTCGTCCTCCCACTGTAATTCCACAGTACCGCCCTCCTGCTCGCTGACGGTATTCAACGCACTGTCCACCAGCTTGATCATTTCCCAGATGGAACGGAAATTGACTGTCTTGTCCTTTTCCATCCAGGTGATTCGTCCCTGCCAGCTGCTGTTCTGACGGTGCTGGACCCGGATAATAAAGGTTCCCATATCTCCGTGCTTGCTCAACAATTCTTCGTCTTTCATAATTTTTGTCCTTTCCTTTACAGGAATTCTCTGCTGCGCCCCGTCGAATGTCCGACTATTGACCGTCGGATGCGGAAAATTCAAACCATCATACAGCTGTTCCACCAGAAAGAGAACCTCGTCCATATTGTGAAATGCCACAGCTTCCCTGCTGTAAGCATGGTACAGTCTGCCGCTGATACACCTGTCTTCCGTGCAATCGACACACAGCACCACTCCATTGGGTGCCCCTACATAACATTGCGTTTTTTCCATATATATCCTTCTTCCAGGTTCGGTTGAGCCTGTCTTCCGGCTCCATTTTTATGGACCGCCCGACGACGCCTCCTGGTCAACGGTCCTGCCGCGTTTTCATTTCTGTCCCTCAAGACGCTTTTCCATATACTCATATCCATAGTGGGTCCGGAATTTCAGCGCTGTGGATTTGGTGATTCTTCCCTGTCCGTACAGTTTCAGAAGACTTCCGTCCATGGTGCACATTCCCTCGCTCATGCCGGACTGCATCACGGAATCCAGCTGATTCACTTTATTCTCCCGGATTATATTCTGAACGGCATCTGTGACCTTCAGAATCTCGAACACCGGAATTCTGATCTGATTGCCATTGTCATCTTCCTCTGTGGAAGGCACCAGCTGCTGACATACCACTGCTTTCAACACCTGCGCAAGCTGTACTCTGGCCTGCTCTTTGTCCGGAAATACATCCACAATACGACTGATGGTATCCGCGGCACCGCTGGTGTGCAGCGTACTGAATACCAGCACGCCTGTCTCCGCCGCGATCAGAGCCGAATACATAGTGTCATAATCCCGCATTTCTCCCAGGAAGATCACATCAGGACTCTCCCTCAGCGCAGAACGGAGGGCATCCAGATATCCCGGCGTGTCAATGGAAATCTCCCTCTGAGTCACAATGGCGCTTCTGTGCCGGTGGATGTACTCAATGGGGTCTTCCATTGTGATAATATGACAATCCCTGGTACTGTTGATACGATCTATCATACAGGCCAGCGTGGTGGACTTTCCCGTTCCGGCCGCACCGGTCACCAGCACAAGCCCTCCCCCCATATCGGCCAGCGAAAGGACATCCTCCGGAATACCCAATCGCACCGGATCCGGCAGTTCGAAACGAATCACCCGGATAACCGCCGCAAGAGACCCTCTCTGCCGGAAGACATTGACACGGAAACGCCCTCCCGGAAATGTTCCCTGCTCCGTCTCCCTCCTGGACATGGACAGCGAGAAATCATCGTCCTCTCCCCGGTCCAGCCTGGTCCGGTCGCGATGGGCTTCTCTGTAAATCTCATCCACCAGACGCCCGATCACATCCGGCATCATCATTTTATCCCCTATTCTCTTCTGCCTGCCGTTCCGCTTCATCGTAACAGGCAGACCCGCCACCAGAAAGATATCGGAGACATCCTCGTCCCGCACCGCCTGTTCCAGAATCTCATATATGCCAATATTTTTTTCCATCTGTCCCTCCGCCTCTCTATTTTACTCAAATGCAGCCGTTTCGCCTTCCTTCGAACCCTTTGCCCGGATGCCTGAAAACTACTGTCAAACCCTTACTACTCCCCCAGCCAGAGATCTCCCATATCCGTATCCGGCTCCCACGCCTTCCTGATTCTCCAGCCGCACACCCGAACCTCCGAATCACCCTCCGGCACAATCTCTATGGTCAGCGTAAACTGGTTCTCGGAGAATACCTTCCGGATTACGCCTGTCTCGTCCCTCTCTATGTCCTCAATCTCGGCTATATCGCCGCCTTCCGCCAGAAATTCTCCCACCTGCCGTAAGAATTCCTGCCCGTAAGTTTCCAACTCATATCTGATCCGCACCGTGTCCGCATACTGCTGTGCAAGACTTAAATCCGCACGGGCTGTTGTGAAATTCAATATTCCCAATGTGGTCATACATATACTGATAACCGTCAGCAGAATCGCCAGCGGTCCCAGTCTGATTGGAATATGCTCCATGACATGCCTCCTGATTACGTTATGCCTGTTTCATTTGCTCTGCCCTTACAGCTCTGCACTTTTCGGACACTGCCGCCTCTCCCATTCTCCTGCTTCCTACCGTCCCATATATACTGCTGTCTTCAACATATATAGCTGCTCTCCGCTGTCCTCCCGGGAAACATGAATCACACCCTGTGTCAATCCTTTTTCCACTCCTGCCTCGGGCACCCACTGCACTTCCACCAGAACGTTTCCATCCGCCGCCGGCTTCATCGCCTCATCATACCTTACCTGGAGAACCTCCTGTCCATCCTGCTGCAGAATCCGGACATTTCCATTCTCCTCCAGCAGACCGGCCAGCATTTCCAGGCTGTCGGAAGCCGCCACCGCCTCCGCCGCATTCTCCGCCAGATGCACCGCATTGGTAAGCGCCCTGGCTTTCCCGCTCAGCTGTCCCGACAGGGCGAAAACCTTCGTCAACACCAGAATCACCGCCGTGAATATCAGTACCAGTACCAATGTCTCCATATAAAAAGCCGTGATATGCTTCCTTTTCCTCTCTTCCCTGAAACCTCTCATCTGCTGCCTTCCTGCCCATCCGCCGCTTCCCTGCTTCTCACATGGAACAGCACTCTCCCCGCATCGGTGGTGACGGCAAAAGTATCCTCCGTCACTTTTTCCACCAGAAAACGTTCTGTCTCTCCGATCACCCGGGCCGCATCCGGATTGATCCGGGCCCCGGTCTGCCCATACTCCTCCATCAGCCGGCCGTCCTGCCAGTAGACACGGAAGCAATATCCGGAGTCACCGTCCGCTATGCTCACTACCTGAGAGCCATCCTCCTCCGAAAGAGTGACTGCCCCCGCGCTGTCGCCGGTCCTCACGGCGGTAGTGAGATAAGACAGCAACACTCTGGAACTGTTGTTGTCCGTCTGTCCGGACACCGCATTTCGGTAAGTCTTCGCACCGAAAAGGACTATCAGAAAAAAGCCGGCCAGAAATAGACAGGCAATTCCCATCGTATAGAAAGCCATTGGAAGATTTCTGTCATGTTCCATGGTTCGCTTCTCCTTAGATTCTATTGTTGTTTTACTTCCCATGCGTAACGGTGCCGGTTGCTTTAGCGTTTAGTATATATTACTCCCTGCTCACCACCCGCACATCCGGCGGCAGATTGGAGGCAAATATATCATATGCCACAAAAAAATCCTCTCTGTTGATCTGAAGTCCGTAATTCTCCTCCAGATACTCCAGACTGGGCGGATAATTCCCCTCCACCACATAACACTGCAGCGCGCTGCGCTCCACGGCAGCCTTCAAAGCCGCTGCGCTCTCTTCTCCCATATTCTCACCGGAAGTCCGTGCCGCCCATTGGAGCAGAACCGCCGCTATAATTGCCATCACCGCTGTCAATATGACCACAGGATAACGCTTTCGCCTTTTATCCACATACATACCCGTTCCCCCTGCCGCATTTCGGCACAAAATGAAAATCCTGTTGCCGCGAAGGTCGCGAACAGCAGCAAAATCCTACCCCACCGCATTCATCATACCGATCAGAGGAAGCATGACACTGAGCAGTGAAAGCCCCACCGTCAGCATCAGGATGCCGGACAAAAGCGGGTCCACAATCCCCACCAGCCGGTCCACCAGCGCGGAACAGTGGCCGCTCAGCAGATCGGTAAGCTTCTGAAGCACTGACTCCAGATTACCGCTCCGCTCTCCTGCCAGAAGCATTCTCCCATACACAGGCTCGAACAGATTCTCCTCAAAAGCAGCCTGCGCTATCCCATGTCCTTCCCCCATACGGCCGATACACCGGCTGATTCTCTCCTCCACCGGCTTGCAGGAAACCATCTTGCTGCTCTCTGTCATGGCTGTGTCCTGCATCTCGCCGCTGGCAAGAAAGGTGGACAGCGCCGCCGTAAAGCGGAACATCCCAAGACTCTCCAATATGACGGCACAAATCGGTATTCTCTCCAGTACTCCCTCCACTATATGCCGTTTCCTGCCGTTCCACAGGACGGCTCCCAGAACCAGTCCCAGAATCACAAGCACCATTATCCCCAGGGCAAACCAGCAGAAGCCATAAGCCCAGCGGACATAGGCATAGGAGGAAGCCGTCAGACTCCCTGTCAGATTGTCATATACTTCATGAAAAGCAGGAAGCACCATAGTCAGCATCACCGTCAGAACCGCCACAATGATAACCAGCATGGCAACCGGATAGATAACCGCATTTTTCAGCTTTACCGACATGGTCTTCTGGTCCGCATAATATCGCGCCAGCTGGAAAAGCACATCCTCCAGACGTCCGGCATTCTCTCCCGCACTGACCATTCTCACTGCATATTCCGGGAAAATTCCCGCCGCTTTCATTGCGGCAGACAATCCTCTCCCTGCCTCCGTCTCCGCCTGCATGACTTCCAGTCCCTGTTCCAGGACTCCGCCCTTCTCTCTTCCGGACTGCAGCAGCGCCACCGCCTCGTCCATCTGAATGCCGGACCGGACCATCATCGCCATGCTCTCACAAAATGCACTTACCCCCAGGCTGTCCAGTTTTCTCTGTCTCATCCTTCACTTCTCCTGATTATAGTTTCGCAACGTTCTTCCAGTGTTTCTTTCCCTGAAAATCCCCGTACACTTTCTGTCCATTCCTTTTTCTGCCACTGGTCAATATGATTGCTGTTTTATAGTTTCGCAACGTTCTTCTTATATTTTCTGAAAATTCCGGCTGATTCCCAACGGTTCCTTCAATAATAATATACATCCGCATAGTTGCTGCCGTCTCCGATAAAGGTTCCGTCGGCGCCGTTGGCCGAAAACGTCAGGTCCAGGCGGTTCCAGTCGCCGCTTTTTACCTCGTAATCCACAGTCACCCAACCGGTTTCCTCGGTGTAGAACATATTCCAGGCATGATACAGATTATCCGGCGACACATTGCCGAAAACCATTTTCGTGGGAATTCCCTGACTGCGGAGCATGGCCGCCGCCAGCGCCGCATAGTCAAAGCAGATTCCCTTTCCCGTCCGAAGTGTCTCGTCCGGATCCGGCAGATAGCTCTTGTTGCTCTGCACCGTCGTCGCCTTTTCCCTGTCATAGGTCACTGTGTCACAGATACACTCAAAAACGGCCGCCACAAAAGCAACCGCATTTTCCGCATCTTCCGCCAGCTCTCCGGCCTTCTTCACACATTCTGAGTCCTTGCTGTAGCTGACATAATTACTTGGCCGCAGAAAAGGCTGAAATTCATCCTCCAGCTTTACTTCCTGATTCGTCGTATACATGACGGCATAATTCGTCTCCGTCGTATTCACCATAACCCGAAAGGTATAGGCGCCATCTCCGCACTGAATGGGAAATATCGACGGGGTCCCGTCATTGTCCATATTATAGGTATAAGTGTCCTCTCCTTTTATAACCTGGAACTTCAATCTGGAATCCGCCCTGGCCGACACAGCCACATATCCCAGATTCACGGCAGACAGATCTATCTGTGCTTTATCGTCTCCCGTGGCTTTATCGGCATGAAAGGAAGAATCGGCGAACTCCGGAATCTGGTAATGCGTTTTTTCACTTTCCGTTTTCCCGCCGCCCGGAGCCGCGTGCACCGTGGACGGGCCTTCCGAGTCTCCGCCTCCCCCTCCGCATCCGCTGAGACACAGCAGCAGAGCCAACGCCAGACACTTTATTCTGTTTTGACGCATAAAAATATCATCACTCTCCCACGCGTCCAACGGCATCCCTTATGCCGTGGAGAACCAATCCATACTTCACTTCCATCAATGCCATGCAGGCGTGGAATTACTTCCCATATTTTAAAATAAAAATCCTATGATACTTGATGATAACTCATTTGGCGGAAAATTTCAACTGTATGAGGGAATTATTGTATGCGTATTTATGACTGGAATCCCTCTTCTATAAACGCTTCCACATTCTTCACGCTGCCGGCAAGCTTCAGCCATTTTCTTATAATGTCCTCATCTGTTTCCGATGTAATTTTCTTCTCCAGTTCTTTCGGAACAGTACCTTTTTCTTTTAAGAGATCCAGGATAGCCTCTATTTTCCCTTCAATCCTGCCCGTTTCTCTGCCCTCCTCATAGGATTCTTCCCTGATGACCTGCCGTACGTTCTCCTCATTATACTCGAAAATGCTCATATGCTTTACCTCTGCCTTGTTTGCCAGCAGGAATTCTCTCAGGATATCCTGCTCAATGCATTCGTCCACAGCCCTGTCCACCGCTTCGTCTATGTTCATATTTTTTGCGAACGCTCTGACTTTATCCACATACTGCATATATTCCTTTAAGGTCTGAAATCCCATGCAATTTAGTAGTCTGGAATAAAACGCACAGGTTTCAATTGAAGTAAGATGGGAGTATTTCCCTGGAATACAGACTCGGCTGCAGATCATTCAATAGAATATGTGCTTTTGGAGATAGTTTATCAGGATATTGTATGTTTTGCAAGGGGGATTTGCGGAAAATGCTAAAAGAAGATAGCCGAAATTTTACTGTTCATTTGGTATCAAGAGCAACGATCATGGGCATAATCGGATAGATAACCGCCAAAATAGCTATGAGTGAACGAGACATTGTGAATTCAGTGCAGGATATTCTGGGGCTTTGGATTGGCAAGTCTAAAGCAAAGCATTACTGGATGCAGATAATGCGGACAAGGGCAGATCCAGAAAACCGGTTCTGCCCTTATAACTTATAATCTCCAAAATCTCAGGCCACTTGCTTCCAGATCACTAAGTTGATATAGTCCCTTTACATCAATTAATACATTCTCATTATCTGCTTCTGCATTATACAACTCTTTTATCCTGCTTAACTTCAATTGTCTAAATTCGTCATGTGCCACTGCCACAATGATGCAGTCGGCATTTTCTATATCCTCCAGTTTTTTAAGTTTTACTTTATATTCTATTTCTGCATCTCGTTCGGACGCCCATGGATCTACTACTTCAGGTTTTATTCCATAATCATTTAAACGCTTTATGATATCTGCAACTTTGCTGTTCCTGGTATCCGGACAATTTTCTTTGAAAGTCAGTCCCAAAATAACTACATGGCTCTTCTTTGGTGCCTGTCCAGCTTCTATCATTTTTCGTACTGTGGCATCTGCTATATACGCCCCCATGGAATCATTTACGATTCTGCCATTCAGGATAATTTGGCTGTGGTACCCTAACTTTTCCGCCTCATAGGTAAAATAATAAGGATCAACACCAATGCAATGTCCTCCTACCAGTCCAGGCCGGAATCCAAGTGCATTCCATTTTGTATTCATACCATCCACAACTTCGTTTGTATCGATTCCCATCCGGTCAAACACCATAGCCAGTTCATTCATAAATGCAATATTAATATCCCTTTGGCTATTCTCTACTACTTTTATTGCTTCTGCTGTTTTAATGGAACTGACAGGGTAAGATCCGACTTCTATCACAATATCATATACATTTCTGATAATTTCACAGCTTTCTTCATCCATACCGGATACAATTTTACAAATCCTCGGAAGCGTGTGCACTTTGTCCCCGGGATTAATCCGTTCCGGACTATAGCCAATCTTAAAGTCAACTCCACACTTCAGTCCCGACTCGTGTTCCAAAATCGGAATGCACACATCTTCGGTGACTCCCGGATAAACAGTGGACTCATAAACTACGATAGCCCCTGGTGTAAGATTACGTCCCACAATCCTGGAAGCACTTTCTACAGGTGTTAAATCTGGTGTATGATCTGTGTTTACTGGGGTCGGTACTGCTACAATAATGAATTTCGCCCGTTGTAATTCCTTTTCATCCGAGGTAAATGCAACAGAAGTTGCTGCTATAGCCTCATCGCCTATTTCTTTCGTTGGATCTTTCCCCTTTTTATATAATTCTATTTTAGCAGAATTCAAATCAAAACCTATCACATTAAGTCCTTTTGCCGCAAAGGCAACAGCAATTGGCATTCCCACATAGCCCAGTCCAACCAGGGCCAGGTTTGCCTTTCTTTCCACCAGTGCTTCATAAACATTCAAATTTTCTGTACTCACCCTTTTCATCTTCATTCACTCCTCAATTAATGCTTTTTTCAAATTTTTACTCACTTCCCAGACTTCTTCTTCTGAAAGATACGGATGCATGGGAAGGCTTAATACTCTCCCACAAATATGATCTGTAACCGGGCAATCCGCTTTTGCGCTATCTGTTCCTGCAAATGCTCCCTGCATATGCATTGGTCTGTTATAATACACCATTGATGGTATCCCGACAGCTTTTAATCTCGCCTGTACTGCACTGCGATTCACATACTCCGGCAGCTGTACAGTGTATTGAGCCCAGGAAGAACTATATTCAGACACAATTTCAGGAAGAATTAGATCACCGTTCTTCAAACTTGATGTATACCAACTCGCCACCTGATTTACGCTTTCCAGTTCATATTCCCGAAAAGCTTTTAGTTTCGGTAACAAAACAGCAGCCTGAATAGTATCCAGCCTGCTGTTTACGCCAATTCTGATATTATTGTATTTATCATTTCCCGCTTTGCCATGGACACAATAGGAACGAAGCAGTTCTGCCCAATCTTCTCGATCTGTAAAAATAGCTCCACCATCTCCATAACACCCAAGGGGCTTAGCCGGGAAAAAAGACGTAGTACTGATATCTCCAAAACTACAGGCTTTCCTGCCACGGATACTTCCCCCGAATCCCTGTGCCCCATCTTCCAGAAGCAGTAAATCATATTTCTTACAGATCGATTGAATTCGATCATAGTCAGCCGGAAGCCCAAACAAGTCAACAGCAATTATCGCTTTGGCATTATATTTCCCTTCTGCCTTTACTTTACATACAGCCCTTTCCAGCCTATCCGGATCCATATTATAAGTTCTATCATCAACATCCACAAAAATTGGTGTTGCTCCGGCAAATGCAGGACACTCACCGGAGGAAAAGAATGTAAAATCCGGCACAAACACAGCATCACCTTCTCCCACATCCCATATCCTCAGCGCAAGAGAAATAGCGTCTGTTCCATTCGCGCATGTAATGCAATATTTCACACCTACATATTCAGCAAGCTGTTCTTCCAGTTTTCTAACTTGTGTCCCGGCTATAAAGTTAGCAGATGAAATAACTTCTGCAACAGCCAAATCAATTTCTTCTTTCAACACTGCATACTGCTTCTTTAAATCTCTAAATTCCATTCCAGTCCCCTGATTTTCCTTTCGAATTCTGTTTTATTCAATGATCTCCAAAAGCTCTTTGTCTACCCTGTGCTCTTCAATACCAAATCACCATTACTGCAAACATATTCCATCCCGCAATCCGGACATGTAAAATTTTCATTCAACACCTGACCACATTGGCAAACCCATCCGATCCTCCTTGCCGGTATACCTGCCATCAAAGCATATGGTTTTACATCTCTGGTAACCACGGCACCTGCGGCAATTGTGGCATATTCTCCAACGATATTGCCACAGACAACAGTACAGTTTGCTCCTAATGTGGCATCATGCCTGATCAGTGTCTTTCGATATCCCAGACTCCCTTTTGGATACCTGGCCCTGGGGGTCAGGTCATTGGTAAATACCATGGAAGGCCCGCAAAACACATAATCCTCCAACTCAACACCTTCATAAACAGAGACATTATTCTGAATCTTTACCCTATTACCAATTTTCACATTATTTGCTATATTTACATTTTGGCCAAATGAACAGTTTGCTCCAATCCGAGCTCCCGATTGGATATGACAAAAACACCATATCTTTGTTCCATTACCAATTTGTACATTTCTGTCAATAATACTGGTTTCGTGCACAAAAAAATCGCCCATGGCGACTCCCTCCCAAAGTCAACTGAGTATTTTTCTTTCCCCAAATCTTCCAGAAAAGTCCATAGTAGAACAGGCTTCTAATGGCAGCTTTACAGATTTCCCTTCCGCCGCCGATTTATAAATTGCCAGTACCAGCTCCAGTGCTCTCCTTCCGTCCTCTCCGCTCACATAAGGCTCTCTGTCATTCTCAATTGCCTCTCTGACATCCGCATAGAGAGGGATATGCCCAAAGCCATATACATTTGGCGGATTCTCTCCAAACATTCGGATAATATCCTCCGGGTTGTCCAGCGCATCTGAGAAACGCCATTCTTCAATCTTATTCACAGATTGTCCTCCGGCTTTTACAGTCCCCTTTTCTCCAAATAAATAAAGCGTCTCTTCCAGATTCTTCGGATAAATATCCGTAGTCCCCTCAACAATACCATACGCACCGTTCTTAAACTTTATCAATGCAATTCCAAGATCTTCCGCCTCCATATAAGGATGATTCAATCGATCTGTCATTCCCACTACTTCATCAATCTCATTTCCCATCATCCAGCGCAAAAGATCAATATTATGAATACACTGATTCATCAATGCTCCACCATCCTGTTCCCAGGTTCCCCGCCAGGATGCCCTGGAATAATATTCAAAATCCCTGCACCATCTTATGTGAGCTGTCCCGTAAAATAATCTGCCAAATCGTTCTTTTTCCAATGCTTCTCTAATCTTCTGTATTGATTTGTTAAATCTGTTCTGGTGATTTGCGCAGACTTTCACCCCTTTTTCTTTCGCTTTCCTGATAATCTCATCCGCATCAGCCAGAGAAAGAGCAATTGGTTTTTCAATAATCAGATTGCATCCCGCATCGATACAATTCAGGGCAATCTCAGCATGTTTGCCTGATTCCGTACAAATGGCTACAAGTTCCGGTTTTTCCACTTCCAACATTTCTTTGTAATCCGTATATTGCGGGATTTTACTGAGTCCAAATTTAACAACTTTATCATGGATGTTCTCCTGCATGATATCACAGAGACCTACAAAGTCCAAATTATTAGTCTTCGCTGCCACAATATGATTTGGAGAGATACGACCACAGCCTATTAATGCATATTTCATACTTTTTACCTCACTATACTTTATAATTCACAACCTCATATCCTTCTGTTACGACAATTCCATTTTGACTTACTACTTCTGTATCAAATTTATATATCTTCTCTCCTCAATTTGCTTTACAATCTTCTGTGCAGAATACCCATCTCCAAATGGTTGATAGCTTCTATCTACCACCTGTGGTTCTGACAGCTTTTTCATAATTTCCTCTTTCTTTGGTGCAGACAAAGTATTTCTACCAGCTACCATCGTCTCCGGCCAGACAACAAAGTCAAGTACTGTTACACATTTTTTCCCAGCAAAAAAGGCTTCACGCTGAAGCCCTCCTGAATCCGTAACTATTTTCTTTGCATGCTCCACCAGACATATACTATCCAGATATCCAACAGGCTCTGTTAATACTAAATTCTGAAACTTATCTCTCTCTTTTAAGGCAAGGGCTCTTTGTTTATTTCTTGGATGTACCGGGTAAATTACTTTTGCATCAAGCCCTTCCATTGCTTTGAATATTTCCAGTAAATTATCATCCACATTCGTATTCTCCTCTCTATGACATGTAAGGTAATAATACGATCCGGGTACTTTTATTTTTTTCTGTTCAAGAGTAATCAACTCTACTTCTGAAATATCCTTTTTCCTGCTATATTGCATAAATGCATCATACATAGGATCTCCCACAAGAAAAGCTCTTCCTTTGAGGCCTTCCTTATGCATTTCATCCATACCACTCTGTGTACATGCCAGCAATAAAGTAGAAATATGATCTGTACAAATACGATTAATTTCTTCTGGGTTCGTCATACTGTGTGTTCTGGTACCTGCTTCCACATGACAGATTGGAATATGAAGTTTTACAGCTGACAATGCTGCTGCCAATGTGGAATTGGTATCCCCATATAACAACACCCAGTCCGGTCGTTCTTTTATCAACAGCTCCTCAAGGCCAATCATCATTTTCCCAGTCATCTGAGCATGGGTTCCTCCGGAAATACCCAGATTATAATCTGGTTTCGGAATATCCAGCTCTTCAAAAAACTGTCCTGACATATTATAATCATAATGCTGCCCTGTATGAATCAAAATTTCCGAATGACGTTTTCTCAACTGGTGGGATACGACAGCTGCCTTTATAAATTGTGGTCTTGCTCCTACAACAGTAACTACTTTCATGATGCTTCCTCTCCTGCTTCAGGCTTTATTACCTGTCCACAATTTTATGAACTAACCTGAAAAGCTGATATAGAACGGATGAATCTTCCACCTTATACTCCTGATGCATATGCACCGGCGCCGACATAATCTTGTTAAATTCCTTATCATCTAATTCCAGCTTTTCTTTTACAAAGGAAATATATTCTGCCATTTGCTTTTCATCATATAAGGGTTCTCCCAGCTCGCTCAATGCCTCTTCTCTGGTCATCTGACCGCTTACTATCATACTCGATAAGTGTGAAGTCCTCTTATCAACACCGAATTTTTTCGGAAACCAATACAATTGAATAAATGCTGTCAATATATTCTCCAGGTGTTTTCTTCCATAATATTCAAACTGGCAAAAATCATATAGTTCCTTAAAGGCTCTATCCCTGTTATAATCAATCAGATTGAGTGGTCTTACCGTCTTGATATTAAATATTCGACTGTCAACTTCTCTTTTTATAGTTGAAATGAACCTTAACTTATTGATTGGCTCACTGCCAAATCTCCTGTTAATATCCTTTATGTTTACAACATCATTTGCCTTATAGGTATTCCCTTTCTGTAGGATACACTCCAGTGCAAAGTTCCCTCCGGCAAGGAAGTACCTGATTTTGTACTCCTTCATTTTCTCATACAAAAAAGCAAAAAGCACATTATCCTGCGGAATTGCAATGTTCGGGACTCCTGCTTTCATATATGCTTTCGTCAGCGCATTGAACTGGACCGCATCCGGTTTTATAACCTCATAATCAAATCCGGTAGCCTTAATTAATTTTGCCAGATTTGCTTTTGATATTTCTGTATCAAATCCATCATCAATGTGCACGGCCAGAACCCGCAATCCCCATTTATGTCCCAGATATGCCAGATAGGACGAGTCCAGGCCCCCGGAAATTCCCATAATACAATCATATTTTTTACCCTTTCCGGACATCTTTACCTGTTGAAGGAGCCTTTCTAACTTTTCTTCTCCTTCTTTACCCGGAAAATACACTTTTCCAATCTGCTTAAATGCCGTTGAACAATAATTGCAATGTCCATTTTGATCAAACTGAATTGTCTTATCAGATGAATCATCCATAATGCAACGTGTACAGCGCCTGATTTTATCCATTTTTATCA
>JAAWLQ010000048.1 GCA_022797995.1 Lachnospiraceae bacterium | reverse complement strand
AAAATTACTATATTTCATTTTTTCAGCTAAAACCGCTGCATACCGCATAAATACTGCGCTTGCAGCGGTTTATTGTTTGGTCAACTGTTAAAAACAGGATTTTACTCGTTAATCTGAAAAAATGCAAGTATAACGTAAAGGATTGCCTGATGAAATACATTGTGATAGAATAAAATGAAGCGGGATATCGCTTCCGCACCGGAGGGCAGAGGACAGGAAGCCTGGGTCCTGAAATCGCTGGGTGTGAGGAGAAGGCTTGAATGTCTGGACAGACAAAGGAAATAGCGGAGTGCAGGCGGTATGTCTGCGGGAGGAACAGCATGAAAATGACAGAGATTCCCGGAAAAATCCGGGAAATAACAGGCGACAGGCCATTTCAGACAGACGAGACAGGAATGTCGGATTCGGAAGTCATCCTGTTTGATGATATGGTGTTGAAAGTGCAGGCCGCAGACAGAATGGGAGAGGCTGCAAACGAATATCGGATGATGCAGTGGCTGCAGGGAAAGCTGCCTGTTCCCAAAGTGCTTGCCTGTGAAGAGGAAAACGGGAAAAACTGGCTTTTGATGACGAGGCTTCCGGGGAAAATGCTCTGTGACGAAAGGTATATGAAGAATCCGGAGCTGCTGCTCCAGGTTCTGACGGAAAGTCTGAACCTGCTGTGGGCCGTTGACATTTCCCACTGTCCATGTGTGAACAATCTGGACAGAAAGCTGCAGATGGCCAGATATAATGTGGAGAACGGCTTGGTGGACATGGATAATGTGGAGCCGGACACCTTTGGAGAAGGCGGGTTCCAAAGCCCCGGACATTTGCTGGAATGGCTGGAAGTAAACCGGCCGGAGGAGGAAATCGTCCTTTCCCACGGTGATTTCTGCCTCCCGAATATTTTCGCGAATGAGGAAAAGCCCGGCGGATTAATCGATCTGGGCAAGACCGGAACCGCGGACAAATGGCTGGATATAGCGCTGGCTTTCCGGAGTCTCAGCCACAATTACAGCGGGAGATACGGCGGCAAAGTCTATGAAAGCTTCCGGGCGGAGAGATTATTCGAGAAGCTGGGGCTTGAGCCGGATTACGAGAAGATAAGATACTACATTTTGCTGGATGAATTGTTCTGATACAAATTGCGGCAGGATAAATTGGAATCTTGTCTGAACAGTTAAGCAGAAAAAGCAGCCGGGGGTAGAAATACGAAAATAACCTGCGTGCGCTGAAGTGCACGAAACGATACTATACTGCAGACCGCCAGGATTTACAGTAACGCAATCCAAAAGGTACCTGGCTGGTGGTCTGCAGTCGGAGTATACTGTAAATTTAACTGGCATGCAGTATAAATCACAACAAAGTACAGGAAAAAAAGGAGAACAGAAGATGATCAACAAACTGATAGCGAAAATCCAGAAGACAAAGGCTCCCATTGTGGTGGGACTGGATCCGATGATGAAATTTGTACCGGAACAGATCCGCCGGGCAGCTTTTGAGGAATTCGGAGAGACTCTGGAGGGAGCTGCCGAGGCCATATGGCAGTACAACAAAGGAATTGTGGATGCCATTTATGATCTGGTGCCGGCGGTAAAGCCCCAGATTGCCATGTACGAACAATTTGGGGTTCCCGGAATGATCGCCTTTCAGAAGACCGTGGACTACTGTAAGGAAAAGGACCTGGTGGTAATCGGCGATGTCAAGCGGGGTGACATCGGCTCCACCTCCGAGGCATACGCGGTGGGGCATCTGGGAAAGGTGCAGGTAGGAAGTAAGATGTGCGGCGGCTTCGACGAGGATTTCGCCACTGTGAATCCCTATCTGGGCTCCGACGGGGTCAGGCCTTTTCTGAAAGTCTGTAAGGAGGAACACAAAGGCATCTTCGTGCTTGTGAAAACCTCCAATCCCAGCAGTGGCGAACTGCAGGACCGTCTGGTGAGAGCGGCGAAGGGCAGCACCGCCGGGGAGGATGCCGGAGACAAGCCTCTCTATGAGATCGTGGGCAGCCAGGTGGCCGCCTGGGGAGCGGAATGCATGCCCGAGTCCGGCGATTACAGTTATGTGGGCGCAGTGGTGGGCGCCACCTATCCGGAGCAGGGGAGAATCCTTCGGAAAATCATGCCCAGGACATTTATTCTGGTACCGGGATACGGTGTTCAGGGCGGTAAGGGAGCGGATCTGGTTTATTTCTTTAACGAGGACGGTCTGGGAGCTATCATCAATTCTTCCAGAGGAATCATTGCCGCTTATCAGCAGGAGAAATATGCCCGTTTCGGAGAGGCCGGCTATGCGGAGGCCGCCAGAGAAGCGGTGCTGGAAATGAAGCGGGATATCGCCTGTGCGCTGGAGAGCAGAGGGTAGGGGCTTCCTGCTTACAGATTCTGCACATCATACTAAAATGGAATGGATAGCAGGAGCAGGCAAGACAGACAGAAAGGAAGAGACGGATGGAGCGTTATTTCAACACAGAAGGATGCTGCAGACCGGGAGTTCATTATATGGTACGGCTTGACGACAGACTGGATGCAATAAAGCGGCTGTATGTGGACCGGGGAAAATATTTTGTGATTAATCGGGGAAGACAGTATGGCAAGACTACAACACTGCGGCTTCTGACAGAGTACCTGAGGGATGATTACGCGGTAAGGATTTCCAACTGATGAGCACTGCAAACTTTGTTGATGAACAGACATTTGTAGTAAAGTTTGCCGCGTATCTGGAGAAACTGCTGTCCGGTTCGCAAAGGAATGCGGAAAATATGGATGCAGAAGCTGTGGAAAGTCTGGTATCCTTACAGAAAGAACAAAAT
Organism: Lachnospiraceae bacterium; assembly: GCA_022797995.1. Lineage (GTDB taxonomy): Bacteria > Bacillota > Clostridia > Lachnospirales > Lachnospiraceae > Acetatifactor. The sequence goes on along the minus strand of JAAWLQ010000048.1, from coordinate 12,276 downwards.
CCTTCGCTGGATATTTTGTTCCGGAAGATGAGCGGACTCTGTCAGACGGCGAAGAAACCAGTGGTTTTGATCATAGATGAAGTGGACAACGCTGCTAACAATCAGGTATTCGTGGATTTCCTGGCACAGTTAAGGGGATATTATCTTGATCGTGAGCAAAGTCCTGCCTTTCATTCAGTCATCCTTGCGGGCGTTTATGATATTAAAAATCTTAAGCTGAAAATACGTCTGGAGGAGGAACATCAGTACAACAGTCCGTGGAACACTCACGTAGGCAACGAGCCAAGTGAAAATTCGTTTTCATTTGGCGACTGTCCGTGGAATCAAATGGTGTCTGCACCATTTGATATCGCCGCGGAATTCAATGTTGAGATGGATTTTTCCTCCGCCCAGATCCGGAATATGCTTGAAGAATATGAGTCGGATCACCGGACAGGAATGGATACGGCCACAGTGGCTGAGGAGATTTACCAATATACCTCCGGCTATCCATATCTGGTATCCGCAATCTGTAAGATAATGGATGAACAGCTGCCGGAGGATGAGTCTTTTACTGGCAATGGAGATGCCAACAGGAAAATCTGGTCAGAAGAGGGAATCGGGGAGGCAGTGAAAATCCTGCTAAAAAGAAAGCTCCCACTGTTTGACAGCATGGTAAGGCAGTTTGACCAGTACCCTGAACTTAGGGACATGACGGAGCAGCTTCTGTATGAAGGGAAGCGGATATCGTTTAGTCTTGGAATAAAGTCTATCAATCTGGGAACTATGTTTGGATTCCTGAAAGAAAAAGATGGGCAGGTGGCTGTTGCAAACCGTATCTTTGAGATGTATCTGCTGAATCTGTTTATGTCGGAGGAATCTGTTCGAAGTGATGTATTCGGGCAGGGACAGAGAGACATGAACCAATTTATCCGAGACGGCAGGCTTGATATGGACAGGGTGCTGGAAAAGTTTGTGGATTATTTCCAGGAAATTTATGGCGATAACGATGAGAAATTCATCGAAAAGTACGGTCGGAAGTTCTTCCTGCTGTACCTGAAACCTATCATCAACGGCACAGGGAATTATTACCTGGAAGCCCAGACTCGGGATGCGGGGCGGACGGATGTGGTTGTGGATTACCGGGGTGAGCAGTTTGTGGTGGAAATGAAGATATGGCGGGGGAATGAGTACAATGAGCGAGGGGAAAGGCAGCTTGTAGAGTATCTGGATTACTTCCGTCAGAAGAAGGGATACATGCTCAGTTTCAATTTCAATAAGAAGAAGGAGACTGGCGTGAAGACTATCACACTGGGGGACAGGAGTATCGTGGAGGCGGTGGTGTGAGGCCGGAAGGTCTGGAGTGGCCCAGGTTATTTAAAAGCAGTATTGTAACAATTCCTTACTCTGGCTGCTGCCTGGATGGAAACAGTATCAAGACGCAAAAGAATCAGGAAAAACAATTATAAAAAAACCGTGTTCGAAACCACTGTGATTCGGACACGTTTTTTTCGTGGAATATCAATTTCTGCGAAAAAAATTCAGTCAGAAGAACTATGCCAATTATATAGATTATCCGATTTTTTGTCAATCCCTTTTGACGATTTTGGAATTATGGTAATTCCAACCATTCCAACAACGACTTTCAGCCAGAACAAAAAGGCAATTTACCGGGAGACAAGCTGTAAAAGGACCTTTTCACTCCTTATATCGGCAGGGTATTCTGATTTTTTAACAGGCAGGACATTTTTAGAAACGCGAAATTCCTTTATTTACCGTCAGGATTCTGGTCAGAATGAATTCCGGGCGGGCCGGAATAATATTGACTTTATGTATGGAAACCAGGGCAGACAGGTTTCTTTTTTTATGCTGTTTACCGTCAGATAAATGGTCATGGTGAGATGGAAAAGCTGAAAAATAGAACAATAGCGGGATTTTTTCGCAGAAATTGATATTCTACGAAATCTCAGAAGAACAGGGAACCCGAAATGCCCTGACGGCTGTTCCTTTTTACCTAATAGATAAGTCTGTGGCCAGATGGGCAGGGAGCCAGAATGGTGCCGAAGTCACTTATTTGCAGGGCAGCAGTCAGATAGCAGGCGGAGGGCGTAAGCGAAGGAACAGGAGATGTCCCGGGAAACCATATTCAAAACCGTATATCAGTACAACAAAGAACCTGTGTCGAAGGCGGATATGGAGAAGCTTCTGGAGATAGCGGGAGATTACAACAGCGTAAAAAATGATGTCTACCGCAAATACAGCGGGATCAACGGGCTGTCAAAGATTTATCCGGGCTATACGGTGCAGAATGAAATGACCCGCAGCGGCCTGCGGGAACAGCTGGGACTTCCGTCAGTCTATTTTTACCTGGCTATCTTCGATGCGCTGGGAGACATCAAAAGCCGTTGGGCTCATGTGAAGGCCAGAGTGGAGAGAAATATCCGAAGCAACCCGAATCTGACCCCGGAGGAGAGGCATTATCTTCGATTTGTCATGAAGCAGAGCCATTGCTTCGAAGGAATACTGACAGGGGCGGAGATTTCCCTGACAGAGGAATGGAAGAGAACCTTTGACGAAGTTCGCGCCGGCATGGATGAGCACCGTCTGAACCAGTACCTGCGCAGACAGATACGCAGGCATCTGACACAGCCGCACACAGAGGCGGCGGAGGGATTCTCCGTTTCCGCCAAGGCTTATCGGTATGCGGACCATGGAATCTACCTTGCTATGAAGGAAAAAAGGCAGCGGCTGTTCATTCCATTGACGGACAACAATCGCTATACCAGACAGATTTACATCCGCCTGCATCCGGAGGAGGGAAATATCACCATCGGAGTGCCGCTGGAAGTAAAGGCAAAACCCCGGGAGGGATATTGCAATGAAGTAGGGCTGGCGGTAGGGATGCGCTGTATGTTCGTGACAAGCACAGGAAACAGTTACGGAGAGAAATTCCTGGAGTACCAGTCTGCGCTGGCAGACTATGTGCGGGAAAGGGTGCCCAGGCACCGCAGAAATGCGACAAACAATCCGGGCAGAAAAAAGTATACGGCCGGAAAAGCCAGACTGGAAGCCGCGTTACACACGTACATCAACGGAGAGATTAACCGGATGCTGGAGACGGAAAAGCCGAAGGTGCTTTACCTTCCGAAGCTGCCGGGGACATCGAAGGCCGGGGCGAACAGGAGATACAATGCTTCCGCCAGTATGTGGCAGAAGGGCTATGTGAAGAGCAGACTGACACAGAAATGCAGGGAACGCTCCATAGAGCTTGTGGAAGTATTTGGAAAAGGCATCAGCAGTGAGTGCAGCGGGTGCGGGACGGAAGGCGAGAAGGCGGAGGGCATTTTCCGATGTAAGGCCTGCGGATTGGAGCTGCCGGAGCGGGAGAATACTGCAAGGAATGTGTTGAAGCGCGGGAAAGGTGAGAAAAGCGAAAAGAAAATCTGACGCAAGTGCAGCATTCTTTCGGGTGATTGAAAATATTTACGGGAATTGTTCATAATGGAAGGACTCACGGATGAATGTGCCGCAAGGCTGCATTTGACCAAAACCGCAGGGGAGTAGGAACGGGGGAAATTCCTTTTGATAGAAAACAAGAACGGCATTGGAAGCCGGCTCCGTGGAGCCGGGGATTGGGTATGCCAGGACCCATGGGAACTTTCATGCAGATAAGATTAGGAAGCTGTGTGGAAGATGTACCGGGAGCGAAGCGGGTGGAGGAAATTCTGGAGTTGACGACATGCTGACAGCATATTGACAGTATGTGTGTATGCCGGGAGAACTGATATTCGCAACATTCGTATGAATGTCCAAATGTGCCTTATTAAAAAAGTCTGTTTGGTCTGCTAAAGGGAATCATAAGGCTGATTAAAAATCGCTGTTCTTGAGAATGGACAGGCAATGACTACAGTGAACAATAACTTGCTGTGAATATTACTCTGGACTTCGGGATAGGGCATGAGAAGGGAGAACGGGGGAGAACAACTTCCGCTGTCCCGAAACAAGATATAGGAAAGAATGATTCTGACAGGAAGCGGACGGCTATGAGAAAGGCACAGAAAAAGCAGGCGGAGGATTTCGTGGAACTGCTGGGACAGGCACACGAAGAAATCCGGAAGGAAATGGAAAAGAAAAATATCCCGACTGTGCTGAGTCTGCTGGCGGACTGCCAGGAAGGGGCAATGTCTCTGGGAGAGCTGATTGAGAAGACGGAAGGGGAAGATGCTCCTACCATTCGCTTGCTGGAGAAGTATTGCGAGGAGCTTTACCGGATTCACGAGGAGCTGGCCCAGGGGAATCCTATGGGGGCGAACAAGGCTTACAAGATTCTTCGTCAGTGGACTTTGAAAATAAAAAGCAGTATCAGGAATGAGATTCAGACGCGGAGGGAAGTAGTGTTTCTTCCATATAAAGCGTCCATGTGGGACAGCCTGGAGAGTGTATGGAAAGCCGCAGACGAGGATCCGGACTGCGATGCTTATGTGATTCCCATTCCTTATTATGATAAGAAGCCGGATGGAAGCTTTGGGGAGAGACACCATGAATTCTCCCAGTATCCGTCCTATGTGCCGTTGACCTGGTATGAGGAGTATGACTTCGAGAAACGCAGGCCGGATATGATATTTATTCATAATCCTTATGATGAGAATAATTATGTGACAAGCGTGGAGCCTTTTTTCTACTCGAAGAATTTGAAGAAATATACGGAGAAGCTGGTTTATATTCCTTATTTCATTTTGGGGGAGATTGATCCGGAGGATAAAAATGCGCTGGAAGGAATCGAGAAATTCTGCCTGGTTCCGGGGGTGCTGCATGCTGACAAGGTGATCGTGCAGTCAGAAGAGATGCGGCAGGCTTACATAAATATCCTGACAGAGTTTATGGCAGGACAGAAGGGGTATGAGAGGCCTTACTGGGAGAAGAAGATACTGGGATTGGGTTCGCCGAAGGTGGATAAGGTCTTGAGTACAAAGAAGGAGGACCTGGAGATTCCGGAGGAGTGGATGCAGATTATCCAGAAACCGGATGGGAGCTGGAAGAAGATTATTTTCTATAATACGACGGTGACGGCTTTGCTGGAACATAATGAGCAGTATCTGGTGAAGATGCGGGATGTGTTCCGTGTTTTTTATGAGAACCGGGAGGAGGTGGCTTTGCTCTGGCGGCCGCATCCGTTGATCAAGGCTACGATTGAATCTATGCGGCCGCAGTTGTGGGCGGAGTATGAGAAGATTGTGGAGCAGTACAGAAGAGAAGGATGGGGGATTTATGACGATACCGCCGATATGGATCGGGCGGTTTGTTTGAGTGATGGGTATTATGGGGATGGGAGTAGTGTGGTATGGCTGTATCGGGAGACGAGGAAGCCGGTGATGATACAGGCTTCATATATGAGAAGTGTATAAATAGATTGGTAAATGGTTGATGATTTGAAAACGGCTGAAATTTATTTTCTTTATTTTTAAGTTTTGCAATAGGATTTATGATTTCTCAGAAAGGTAGAGTTGTAATTATGAAGATGAATGAGGCAATAGAAAATAAAACCGTCTATGTAATTGCAGAAATAGGAGGGAATTTTACCAGATTTGAAGAGGCAAAAATTATGATTGATGCAGCGGCTGAGTGTGGCTGTGATGCAGTAAAGCTGCAGACATACAGGGCAGAAACTCTGGCCAGCCGGGAAGCTTTCTTTGCGTTTGAAACGACGGGAAATATACCTCAATTTGAAATGTTCAGACAATATGAAATTGATGAGAGGCTGCATAAAAAGATTTTTGAATATGCACAGGAAAAGAACCTTGATATTTTTTCCACCCCATCGCATAGAACGGATGTCGAAATGCTGGAACGACTTGGTTGTGTTGCATATAAAATTGGGTCGGATGATGCGGTAAATATCCCTTTCCTGCGCGAGGTAGCCAGGCTTGGGAAACCGGTTATTTTGGCAACGGGAATGTGTACACTGGATGAGGTAGAGATGTCTGTAAATGCTATGCTGGAAGAAGGATGCAGAGATATTTCAATTTTGCATGCCATTAGCCTTTATCCGACGCATTCGGAAGATGTGAATTTGAATGCTATGCTCAGTTTGAAAAGAAGATTTCCCGATTTTCCGGTTGGTTATTCCGATCATACTTTGGGAATTACAGCATGTATCTGTGCCGCTGCGATGGGAGCGGAGATCATTGAGAAGCATTTTACTTATGATAAGAATGCCGATGGGCCGGATCATATTCATTCAGCGGATCCGAAAGAAATGAAGCAGCTGGTAGCAATGATAAGGGAATTTGAGGTGATGAGAGGAACAGGAATTAAAATGCCCGCACCGAAAGAACTTGTCAGCAGAATCAATAATAGAAAGAGCATGGTTTTAAACCGTGACGTAAAATGCGGAGACCGTCTTACGCGGGATTGCTTTGACATGAAACGTCCAGGGTCAGGCATTCTTCCTAAGGATGTTGAGTTTGCTGTCGGGAAGACGTTTGCCAGAGATATGCAAAAGGAAAATGTTGTTTCATGGGAGGATTTAAAGTGAATAACGGAATCATAATACAGGCACGAATGGGTTCCTCCAGGCTTCCGGGGAAGGTAATGAAAAATTTTAATGGAAAATCTCTTCTGGGGCAAATTGTTTTTAGGTTAAAGAGGAAGAACAATGATGCAAAGGTAGTAATCGCCACAAGTACATTGGAATGTGATGATGTAATAGAAAGATTCTGCAGGGAAAATGGAACGGAGTGCTTTCGAGGAAGTGAAAGTAACGTTCTGGAGAGGTATTTTCAATGCGCCCGGAAATATCAGTTTGATAATATTGTTCGTATGACTGCGGATAATCCATTTCCGGATATAGAAGAACTTGATAATTTAATTGATTTTCACATTAGTAATAAATATGATTTTTCAGAATGCTTAACGCAGCTTCCGATAGGTGTGGGAATGGAGATGTTTACACATGATTGTTTGGAAGATGATATGATAAATGCATATATGCCCCATCATTTTGAGCATGTGGATGAATATGTATTGGAAAACAAAAAAAAGTATAGGTACGGGATTATGCCAGTTCCCCGTGAGAAGTGTTATCCAAATATAAGTTTGACAGTGGATACATTAGACGATTATAAGAAAGCTTGTTACATACTTGAAAAATCCAGTGATGAGTATGTAACGACCGAAGAGGCGATACGGTTATGTATGCAATATGTGTAGAATGTTCTCATCAAAGAGGAATGGGCAATTTATTTCGTACGCGGAATATTATGAACTGGTTTGATGAACATAAGATAAAATATATTCTGTTAATCAATAACGATGAAAGAAGTGTTACATATTTGAAGGCTCAGGGTATTCCATATCGTACGGTAGATTTATGGGATTATCATACTGATTGGGAAAAAGATATAATAGACAAATATAATGTTCATACCTGGATAAACGATAGGATGAATACCGACATCAGACATGCCGCGCATGTAAAAAAATGTGGGGTGAAATTATGCTCTTTTGATGATATGGGTTCGGGGGCGGAATTAGTAGATCAAAATTTTTGTCCGATGATTTTCGATCATATAGGCGATTTAAAAGGTAAAAGTGTTTTTACCGGCATCGAATATATGGTATTGAATCAGGAAATCTTGCAGTACAGAAGATACAGAAAGGAGAAGAAGCATATTCTGGTGACACTTGGGGGAAGTGATACATATGGCGTAACCGTAAAAGTGGCTCAGGCTGTTAAGACGCTTCCATATCATTTTACAATTGTAACAGGTTTTTGTTTTGAAGATTATGAAGAATTAGAGAAAACGCTTAGCGGAAGCAATGTTGAAGTGAAAGATACAGTGCCGTCACTGATTGAATATTTTAAAGAGTTTGATTTGGCAATAACAGGCGGTGGAATAACGGCATTTGAGGCTGTTTTTTCCGGTTTGCCCTGCATTATTATTGCAAATGAACATCATGAGGAGCAGGTTGGAGGATTTCTGAAAAAGTCAGGATGCTCGGAATATCTTGGCTATCATAAAAATTTGGCATTGGATAAGATAGGCGCATGCATTGAAAATATGAATGTTGAAGTTTTGAGCGGCAATGCACTTAAGTTGTCAGAAATGAATGGTTTAGAAAACACAATGAGGGAAATTATAAAGTGAATGATAAAATTGTGACAATACATCAGCCGGATTTTATGCCTTATCTGGGCTTTTTTCATCGCCTGATGATGGCGGATGTTTTTATTGTTCTTGATAATGTTCAGTTTATTCGTGGAGGCAGTAATTGCTGGACAAACAGGGATAAGATAAAAACCCCCAATGGGGCAATGTGGATAACAATTCCATATGAGAAAGCTCCTTTGGGAACCAACATATGTGATATAAAAATTAATAATGCAATTGATTGGAAAAATCGGAATCTGACGCAGATTAAGGAAAATTATCGCTCGGCTGACGGGTTTGGGGAGGTATTTCCTTATCTTCAGCAGTTATATGACAGAGCTTATGAAATGCTCGCCGATTTAACATTTGCTTCTATAAAAATGCTTATGGAATTGTTTGGCATAAACATTGAGGTTAAATTTTCAAGTGATTTGCACCCGTCAGGAAAAAGTAATGAACGTATTATTGATTTAGTAAAAAAGGTTAATTCTTATCGATATCTTTCAGGAACCGGTGCAAAAACATATTTTGATGCGGAATTATACGAAAAAGCGGGAATTCAGGTTATATGGCAGGATTTTAATCATCCGATCTATCCGCAGGTAAATGGAAGTTTTATACCATACCTCAGCAGTATAGATTTACTTTTAAATTGCGGCATAGAAAAATCGAGATGCTTTTTAAGGGAGACATTGACATGAATATTTTGGCCGTAGGCGCCCATGGAGATGATATTGAATTGGGATGTGGGGGAAGTTTGGCGAAACATGCTGCGCAAGGCGATAAAATTTTCATTTACATGGCTACAACGTCAGGCGGTATTAATCCGTTTGGTGCAGAAATCCGAAATAGCAAAGAATCCTTAATAGATGCAAAGAAAGCTGCGGATATTTTAGGGGCACAATTAATTAATGGTTCGTTTCCGGTAAATCAGTTGAATTTTGACGACGCGTTAAATTCAGAATTAATAAAAATTATTTCAGAGAAAAAAATCGATTTGATGTATACGCATTGGAGCGGAGATGTGCATCATGATCATAGGATGCTGGCAAGGGCATCATTACATGCCGGAAGGCATCTTAATAAGATTCTGATGTATCAAAGCAATTGGTATCGGTCGGACGAGGTTTTTCTGGAAAATTTCTATGTTGATATTTCAGATACGTGGGGTATCAAGGAAAAGCTGTTACAGTGTTATGAATCGGAAATGAAAAGAACAAATGGAGCATGGATCACTTATAACAAAAATCGCGCTGAAAATTATGGATTTGTTATAGGCGTAAAGTATGCGGAGGCTTTCCAATGCGTCAAGTGGTCTATATAGAAAATGGAGATTATAAGAAATAGCAGAGGAAGATACATGGATTCAGAAAAGAGGTTTCAGGAGATATGCAAATGTCCTTTATGTGACAGTGACAAGAAAGCATTTATGTATATGAGCCGGGGGGTGGCGGAGATGATCGTCTTGGTGAATTTGCAGAAGAAGTTTCTGTTGTCAGGTGTGAAGCGTGTGGACTGATTTATTCTGAGAGCGTTTTAACTGAAAGCGAGAAGAAAAAGTTTTTTCCTTATATTCTTCTAAAGTGCATGAAGACTCAAAAGAGACAATGGGCAAAAGACAGGAAATGTATCAACTGGAATTTGAGTATATTGCTAAGTATCTTGATTTTTCTAAATCAATTAAAGTGTTGGATGTAGGGTGTGCAGAGGGAAAGTTTCTTGATTTTTTCTCACGAGAAGGATTGGAATGCTATGGAGTTGAGGTTGGAAGGGAAGCGGCAGCCATAGCGGAATCAAAATACAAAGTGTATAAGGGGAATCTGCCTGAATTAGAAATTCCCGAAAAATTCGATTTGATCGTTCTTCGCGGGGTGATTCAATATTTTGAAAACTTAAAGGACTATTTCCGGAAAATTGATTCATTGCTAAATGAAAATGGTTTGATTTATATTACAAGCCAGCCAAATATGGATAGTATCTGCCATCAACTGTTTAAGGATAAGTTTATTCTTCCGGTTTGCGCAATTGCGCGAAATGGATTTTCTAAGGATGTTTTAGTGAGATATTGGAACTCAAAAAACTATTGTCTTGTGGGAGAAAAGTATTTTTATGAAGAAACTCCCTATGTGGATGTACATAACGATATTGAAAAGGTATATAGAGCAGCTGAATTGAAAAAGCAGGGGAAGACGGTGGATTTCAGATCTCCGGCGTTCTGGGGGAATATGATGACCCTGGTATTTAAAAAGTAAGTATTGCCAATGCCTATGGGGGTGGACATGGTTGGAAAAGAAATTTATGATTTTACCTGCAGGCTCTTTCCGATAAATCGGTATTTAATGGGAGAAGGCGTACGTAAAACGCTTTTATCAATTAAAGAAATAATACCTGAAATGCAAATATGCGAGGTGCCGTCAGGGACGAAAGTATTTGACTGGACAGTTCCTTTGGAATGGAAAGTCAGAGAAGCATATATTGAAAATGAAAGAAAGGAAAGAATAATAGATTTTAAGAAAAATAATCTGCATGTTGTTGCATATTCTAATGCGATTGATGAATGGATGCCGCTAAAAAAATTAAAAGAGTATATTCACACGGATAAGGAGCATGCAGATTCAGTGCCTTATGTTACTTCGTATTATAATGACCATATTGGCATGTGCATGAGCGAACGTCAATTAAACGCTTTGCCAGAAGGAAATTATCATTTATATATTGATAGCGAAAAAGTGAAAGGTTCTTTGACATACGGGGAGATTATTTTTAAGGGGGACACAGATGATGAATTGTTATTTCATTCTGTGATTTGCCATCCATCACTGGCGAATGACGAATTGTCAGGGGTTACGTTAGCTGCTTTTCTGGCCAGAGAAATAAGGGAAATGAGAGGACACAGGTACACCTATCGTTTCGTTTTTGTACCGGAAACAATCGGGGCAATTACCTATCTTGCCAAAAATCTTTTTTATTTGAAAGAGCACGTTAAGGCAGGATACATTTTGAGTTGTGAGGGCGACAACAGGGCTTATTCCTATCTGGCAACGATAAAGGGAAATTCGCTGGCTGATCGAATGGCGATAAAGGTTTTGTCGGAATTACATTCGGACTACACGAAATATTCTTTTCTTGATCGAGGATCAGACGAACGACAATATAATTCTGTGGGAATAGATATTCCTGTCTGCCTGGTATGCAGAAGTAAAGCGGGAGAGTTTCCGGAATATCATACATCCAATGATAATTTAGATTTTGTATGTCCCGAAGGCTTTCAGGGGAGTTTTGAAGTTTTTATGAGTATAATAAAACTGTTTGAGAAAAACAGGTCATATAGAACAAAGGTATTATGCGAACCACAGTTGGGAAGAAGAGGGTTGTATTCGAATGTAAGTTTTTCAGGAAGTAAAACCCCATATAAAGTGATCGTTGATTTTTTGGCTTATGCCAACGGTGATAATGACTTGATTGCCATATCGGATATTCTAGATGTACCATGGGAAAGATTAAATGAGATTGCCGAAATTTTATTGGAGCAAAACTTAATAGAGGAAATGTAATGGAAAGGTATTTGTATGATAGATTATGAAGTGGAGAGATATATAGTAAAAGAGGAACATACATTGTTGGAGGCAATGCAGATCATAAATCAGAACCGTCAGGGTATAGGATTTGTGTGTGAAGATCACAGGTTACTTGGAGCGCTTTCAGACGGCGATATTAGAAGAAAACTCATTAAATCCAATAATCTTTTCGGTAACGTAGAGGGTGCCGCAAATTATAATGTATGCTATGTATCTTATGAGGAAAAGGAGAGGGCAGAAAGACTATTATATGAGACGGATGTGACAGCGATACCTTTGGTGGATGGGAATGGCCATATTATAGCTGTTGCTGTGAAAGAAGTGTTAAGACCAGTAACCGAGAATAAAGTCAATATACCGGTAGTAATTATGGCGGGAGGCAAAGGTATGCGTCTTAGGCCATATACGGATGTTTTGCCTAAACCGCTCATTCCTGTCGGAAATAAGACGATTGTAGAAAGAATTATTGATCAGTTTAGAAATGTCGGTTGTTCGAAATTCGCAATGATAGTTAATTACAAAAAGGAATTATTAAAATCGTATTTTGGTGAACTTCAATATGATTACAG
>JAAWLQ010000047.1 GCA_022797995.1 Lachnospiraceae bacterium | reverse complement strand
TGCGGAGACGAAGCCGGAAGCGAGGGCGCAGGTTGCTGTGGAGACGAAGCCGGAAGTGAAGGCGCAGGCCGTTGCGGAGATGAAGAAGACTATAGAAACGCAGGTCAGCGGGGAGACGAACACAACAGAGAAAGTGAAAGCAGCAGAAACGGTACGGACAATAGCCAGCCGTGAATGATGCCGTAACTTAAAAACCCGATTGCGGGTGGAATTGGAGAAATTGCTGGAGAAAGAAAAACGATGATCAGGAGAAATGGCAGATAGTCGATGTGATTATCTGCCATTATCCATATTATGCTAAAACTGGTAGAAATGATGTACTCAACTGGAAGGATGACGGGTGTTGGCCTATTGAATGACAACTATAGGTTGCGAAAAAGAACTCTGAAATTGGTGGCAATAATAGCAAAGATTCTGTACAATGAAATCAGCATATGCAGGAGGTAATCTTTTGTGAAGTTATCAGAAAAGATAGTAGAATTACGGAAGGCGAATGGAATGACCCAGGAAGAGCTTGCATCAAAATGCAATGTGAGCAGGCAGTCAATCTCCAAGTGGGAGGCAGACATCGCATTGCCGGAAACAGAAAAACTGTTGCTATTGGGAGAGCTGTTTCATGTTTCTATGGACGTGCTGTTGAAGGATGAATTGACATTAAGCGAAGTAAAGGAGGTGCATAGCTGTGGAAATAATGCAATTCAAGGGAAGAAGCAGGAAGTATATGAGGGGATATTGATTAAAGAAAGCGTAACAGACGATACCATCATTGACTTACTGAACATTCATAAAATTGAATTATGGAATACCGATGGGAAACCGAAATACTGGACGGTATTGCATTTTACCAGCGATAAAAAAGACTTTCCGGAACAAATAGCCAAAGTAATGGGCAACGACCCGGATAACGGAGGGAACTGGTTTGTCGATTTTAAGGCCGGGAATGTGAAGTACATTGTTTTCAAAGACAAGATATTGAAATATCAGATTGGCAATCAGTCAGAAAAAGAGCATGTATGTGCCGAATGTCGGAAAATGGGAATTTCCGATGGAAAAATGAATTGGCCAGAATAGGAGCAGATATGAGAGTATTATTAACATCAGCGGGTTTGGAGACAGAGGAAATTAAAGAGTATTTTGTGAAAATGACGGGAAAAAATATGGCAGATATAAAGGCACTATTTATTCCAACGGCGGCTATTGATGCGGAAGCAATAGAGGTGCTGCCTAAATGCATGAATGATTTGCTAAAATGTGGTATTCCAAATAAAAATATCAGGGTTTTTGACCTGCATGCGGGAATGGAGCCAGCTGAATTGCAGAAATATGATGTGGTATACCTGTGCGGAGGAAATACTGCATATTTACTTGAAAGAATAAATGCCACCGGTTTCAATGTGACCTTGATGGAGTATATCAGAGCCAATGGGATGGTAATCGGCGTGAGTGCAGGAAGCATTCTTTTCTGTAATAATTTAGCAGACAATTTAGGACTGCTGAACACAAAACTGGATGTACATTGTCCGGATGGAGAAACGAGAGGCAAGGTAGAATATCCTATAAAGGATAATGTGAGACTGACAAATACCTGTGCACTCGTCATACGGGAATTTCCGGATGGACTTGAAATAATTGGCGAATAGGAAGCTCGTTTATTTAAATATTCTACAAAAGTATCATCAGATGGAAAAAGAATACTCAAAAGTCCGCAAACCATTGATTTTCCAGTAAAATCTATGATTTGCGGACTTTGCGATAAATGGAGCATACGGGATTCGAACCCGATTGTTTTTGTACAAAAAACGCTTATTTTATCAGCATTCCTGTTTCTCCATGACAAAATTCATGACAAATTTTTATTTTTCTGTAATCGTGTCAACCAGTTGTCGGGATATCTTTCTTTGTGCGTCCCTGTTTTTTGCAGTCATCGAATGCCGGTATACAGACTTCATTACATGGTCTGTCTCCCACCCGCCCATGCGCATGATGTCGGCATCCGGAACGTTGATGGAGCTGAGCTTTGAAGCGAAATAGTGGCGTAACTTATGAATGGAAAAATGTGGGATCCCCAGTTTCTTTTCTGTAGAGTAAAGGAACTTTGTTATTTCACCAGGATATCCCTTATATACGTATCCCTGCAACCGGATCTGGTCCGCTATCTCTTCTGGAATGACCACTTCACGGGTGCTGGCGGTCGTTTTGGTGGTCTTTATTACCCATTTATAATTTTCGTCCTGGACCATAGCCTTTGTAATGCGAACCACATCACCGTCGATGTCTTCCAGAGTCAGGGCGCAAATCTCAGATCTTCGAAGACCATGACAGGCAAGAACGAGTGGAATCTCATACACCGTTCCTTTTGCATACTCCATGATCTGCCTTATGTCCTCATCGGAGGGAATATAAGGCTCTTTTTTAACTTTTTGGGGCAGAGTAGTGGACAGCTTAAGCTCAGGATAAAAGGCACCCAGAACCGCAGACAGAAAGCCATGATGATTGCGCACGCTTTTTGAGCTGCACTTCTCCGCCATGCGGTTAATCTCCTTTTGTACATCCATGGATGTGACGTCATAGAGATTTTTTGAGAGAAAACTTTCCGGTATCTGCCGCATAATTGACGCATAGCCACGGATTGTGCTGGGCGACAAGACATTCTTTTTGGACTCCATATATTTCTCTGCTGCAGCCTGAAAAGTCATACACTGATGCTTTTGTTGCACCTTGTCCAGTTCTGCTGCCATGGCCTGCATGGCTTCTTTCTGGGTGGGCTTTCCATCAAACGTGACAGTGTACATCTGGCCCTTGTACATTTTTCGGATCCGGTAGGAGCCGGAGGGTAGTTTTTCGATTTTCATTGCATCATCCTCCTGATTGTGATATGATTTTCCCAACAGAAGCTCCCGCACCTCTCAACGATGTGTCAAATGGGAGCACGTTTTTTTGAGTACAAAAATAACAGCCAGCGAAAAATCGCTTGCAGGCTGCTCCCGGAGATGATACAATAATCTTGTTTAATTGCGTATCCCTCTGGGATATATCTAAAGCCGTTCGGTGTGGGGACACCGGGCGGTTTTTCAAAATTATGTTGTAAATTTCTACATCATGATATATAATATGCTTAACAGGACAGCCGGAAGATAGATTGTGCCTATCCGTCCCGGCGAATATAGTTAGCTAATAAGTAAGCCGCCCATCCGGCCAAGGAGCAGGGCGGCTTACTTATTTTTCATGTTTAGAATTGCGACAATCAGCAAAGCCATGGTTAAAATTACCATGAATTCTTCATATGTACTCATAAGCACCACTCCTCCCGCAAGACTCAGAACGAATGGCCGCACGCCCTCCCGGCTCTCCGGGTAAGCATATTATGTTGTCATGGTGCAGAGCTGTGACGTTGCAACGGGTTTGTCCATCAGGTGTTGTAGTAGCGGGTTGGTATCAAGTTTTTCGAAATTTTGAATCGTAAAATTCAGCACTTACATTGATATGTATAGTTTCCCAAAATTTATTGATTCGATTATTAATCCCTTTCTGAGTTTTTAATTCAGAATGTGCCTTATTAGTATATTTTTGATAGCATGACATGATTAAACTGTAAAAGTTATCGTCTGAGATGAGAATTTCATATTCCTTATAAGTATCTGCATCGAATAATCCTTGTTGCTTAAAAATAGCTAATTCATTTACTTTTTCGATAAGGAATTTATAACGGGCGCAAAGGGTTTCAGGGTTATCAGTGTTGTATATTATATTGTATGAATCTGATATAAGGCGTGTAAGTTCTGGAATTTTCCACTTTACTATAGCTTCTTCGTAGCCAGCTTGTACCAGATGCGGTATTTCTTTATCA
This sequence comes from Lachnospiraceae bacterium, assembly GCA_022797995.1. GTDB lineage: Bacteria > Bacillota > Clostridia > Lachnospirales > Lachnospiraceae > Acetatifactor. Next base: position 11,656 of record JAAWLQ010000047.1, on the reverse strand, counting down.
GAAATAGATTTTTTATCAGTACGGTAAATTATTTTGTCTGATTCAATATATTGATCCTGCGGTGTAACAGAAAATTCTTCAATAATAGAAGTACTTATATCAGAGTTATTTTTTGCTATATCCTTATTTCTCCGTTTCTTTTTCTTGGGTACCAATATAAATATAGTTGGAAGAAGTATTATTAATATTACAATTAACCAATCATAAATTCTATAATGGGAATAATTTCTGATAATACCATACAAACACCATGCATACCAAAGAACGAAAAAAATACATTTTATAATTGTTGGAATGCGCATATGTATCCCTCCACAGAAAATGCCACTTCGGTTAACTGCCGTTTTTTTAGGAAATCAGGAATTAGCTGTGAGCATTCGATTCAATTTCTTGAACATTGTCCCCTTGGAAATCATTTCCTGTAATATGCCTTAAAGCATGGTAATAATATTTCAACTGACTATCCCTTGATAACCTGGCATTCAGAAAAATTGTATATGTATCATCATCGTTCTTTACTAAATGTTCTGGAACCATTACATCCATATCAATAATCTGTATATTGATATCTTCCAATAGAATCACCCCTTATATATAATACCGCATTTCGAGTCCGATAAAATGGACTTAAAAATCATTTCCCTTTTCCTGATTATACAGATTCTTCATAAATTCTATGTGGGCCTTGAAGCGCTCAGGCGGCATATCTTTCTTCATGTGAAAGAGAGAACGCATGTCCTCATCTTCAAACATTTCCTGGGCAAGTTTGGCGGTCTCTTCATTAAGATAATATTTTGTGTCTGGGATGAAAGTGGTCTTATCTGTTCTGCCCAAAAGATAATCAGTATCGACATTGAAAAAATCTGCAATTATTTCGAGTGTTTCAAAGTCAGGTTCTCTGGCCCCAGTTTCATACATTCCAATTCTGCTTCTCGATATTCCGAGAGCATCTGCAAGTTCTGCCTGTGTATATCCGTGTGATAGACGGAGTTTTTTAAAAACATTTTGAAAATCGCCCATATTATTTCCTCCATGTAAAAAGAATATCACGAAATGTGAAAAAAGTAAATAACTTTTTGTCACTAAATGTGTTGACAAATGAAAGAGGATGGTATATCATGAAAATGTCACAAAAAGTGACAAGAAGGTGACAGATTGAAAGGATATGGAAATAAGCTTAGAGAACTCAGGGGGAGACGCTCACGGGAAGAGATAGCAAAAGCTGTAAATGTCAGTGTTTCTGCAATCTCGATGTATGAAAATGAAGAACGTTCACCAAGAGATGAGATAAAATTAAGACTTGCTAATTTCTTTGGTGAATCAGTGCAGGAAATTTTTTTTACCCAAAATGTCACGAAATGAGACAATTCAAGGAGAAACTACTAGGAGGTGAGGAAACGAAGAATGAAGGAATTTATCTGCCAGCATATAGGAGAGAACGGAGAGATTGACAAGGAGATTAGGAATTTTCTGGATTAAGGAGGTGAGCGGGATGCCGAGAGTAGCATTGAGCCGGGAGCAGCAGAAAAGAAATAAAATTAAAATCCTGATAGAGTGGATTGACGGACGGATGCACAGCAAGGGCCTGAAGCAGGAGGATGTTGCGAAGGAGCTTAACATTACGCAGGAAGCCTTTTCCATGCGAATGAATCCGAAGACTTATGAGAAGAACAAGAGGGCGGATCCGTTTAAGTTCGGGGATCTGTTGATACTGTTCAACATTCTGGAGGCTACGCCAGAGGAAAAAGAACGGCTGACAACATTATAAGCCAATCAAATAATCCGTGTCTTGCGCGGAAGACACGGGGAGAGGAGGACAAGTATGGAACACAAAAACTACAGGGTAAAGTTCCGAGACGATGGCGGGAAAGTAATCTTTCAGGAGTTTGACACTATTATACAGGCGCAGAGTCTTTATGACAGCCTGGACGGGAAAGCCGAGATTTACCAGTATATCGAAGATCTGGGCCGCTATGAGATCGTTATATATCCCACGTTTGAGTTCTAAAAGGAAGGAGGCAACCGGTGACACACAGAATATTCAACGCCAGCAATCTTTACGGCGTCATAGCTTTTCTGGCACTGCTGGCGGCCCCTGCGGCGGTAGAAGGCGAGATGTACATAACTGCAGCAGCTCTGGTGGTGATACTGGCGGGATGCGCGCATCTGTCCATCCGGGAAGGCGGGAAAAGAAAATAGGTCCCTCTGCGCCTGCAAGCCGAAGGGACCAGAATTAAAAACAAAAAATGATGTGCTTTTATTATAAGGGCATTAAGAGGAGAAAGCAAGTGAAAGATGAAGAAATGAAGGAAATTTTCAGCGACTTTGATGCTCTCATCATAAGGGAAAAGGCGGAGAACGCCATTGCACTGGCCGAACAGTATAATGCCAATGCCGCACAGACCGGAGCCGCAAAGTTTATACCCGTGAGCCGGATCAGGCTTGACAGTGGAATCGAGGCAGTGGCCGCCGCGCTTGACAGGCAGCTGCAGAGTTTCCGGGCGGCCTCCGGGAGTTATATACATTACTTTAACTATAAGGGATGGGAGTTCAGCCAGGCATCAGAAAAGGAGCTGGCAGTATGTTCCCAAACAGGTAAGGCCAAATAGGATTATAAAAAATCATATAAAGGAGGGCATTAAGAATGTCATTAGAGAAAAACATTGAGAGGATTGCAGATGCATTGGAAGCGATTGCAGGAATGAAAGGGGGAAAGACGGATATTACGAATATCACGTACACGCACCCCGGGCAGCCACAGCAGGCACCGCAGGGAATGGGACAGGCGCCGACGCCACAGAACGGCGGACAGGCATTTCAGACGCCGCCCGCACAGCAGCAGGGAGGGCAAATACCGGTATCCTTACCTCCGGATGCCGGTATGCAGTGGCAGAGTGCCGGGAGTCATACCGGCGCACCCGTAAATTACCCCCAGCCGCAGGCACCGCAGGGTATCGTACAGCAGCAGACACCACCGCTTCAACAGCCCGGAAATTCCGGACCGGTACCCACAACGGCGACGGTGCAGAACTATACCTTTGACCAGCTGGCAGTGGCCACAGCCAATCTTGCCGCCGCGGGAAAAGACGTATTCACAATACTGGGCAGATTCGGCGTCAGCATGCTGATGGATCTTCCTCCGGAAAAGTACGGAGAGTATGCTGCAGCCCTGAGAGAGGCAGGTGCGGTGATCTGATGGCAAAAAAGACAGAAGAGAGGAAACATGCCCTGCTTTCCGCATCCAGTGCTAAAAAGTGGCTGCATTGTACGCCGTCAGCCCGGCTGGAGGATGCCCTGCCTGACGAACAGAGTCCCTATGCGGCGGAAGGCTCCCTGGCCCACAGCATATGCGAACTGAAGCTGGCAAAACAGTTTACAGATAAAAACATGTCTGACAGAACCTATAAGTCCAGGCTGGGAAAGCTGATGAAGGATCCGCTTTACGATAAAGAGATGGACGGCTTTACAGACGATTACGCCGAGTATATCACCGGCATAGCCTATAACTTTCCCAGCGCGCCATATGTAGCGGTGGAAAAGAAGGTGGATTACAGCCTGTGGGCGCCGGAGGGATTCGGAACCTGCGACTGCATACTGATCCACGGAAATGAGATGCATGTCTGTGATTTTAAATACGGAAAGGGAAAACCGGTAAGCAGTTATGAAAATCCGCAGCTGATGCTCTATGCATTAGGCGCATGGAATGCGTTCCGGATGATCTACCCGATCAAAAGGGTGACGCTGCATATCATCCAGCCGCGGATTGACAATACTTCATTCTGGGAAGTCTCAGTGGAAGAACTCCTGCGCTGGGGGGAAGAAACTGTAAAGCCCCAGGCATTGAAGGCATTCCAGGGAGAAGGGGAGTGCATACAGGGGGAATGGTGCGACGGCTGTTTCTGTCGCCTGTCAGCCACCTGCAGGAAGAGGGCGGAGGAGAACCTGTCCCTGATGGCAGATGCGGAGAATCCGCCGGGCACTGGGGCTCCTTTGATGAAGCTTCCGCCGCAGCTGGGCAATGACGAAGTGGGCGCTCTGCTGAAAAAGGCACAGTTCCTGAAAGCCTGGGTGAACAAGCTGGAAGCCTATGCCCAGGGAGAGATACTGGCGGGAAGGGATGTGCCTGGATGGAAGCTTGTGGAAGGCAGGAGCAACCGTGTCATTCAGGACATGGACGCGGCATACGAGGCCCTGCAGCAGGCCGGGTATCCGGAGGCGGCCTTGTACCGAATGCAGCCGCTGCCGCTGGGTGAGCTTGAAAAGATGCTGAACCCGGAGCACAGGAAGGTACTGGACGGATACATTGTAAAACCGCCCGGAAAGCCAACGCTGGTACCGGAGGACGACAAAAGGCCTGCCATCTCCGCCGCATCCATAGCAGAAGGAGCTTTTGGCGGGGAAAATGCCTATAAGAAAGGAGAATGACAATGGCACTCACAACAGGAAAAGTAAGAGCAAGTTATGTACATATCTTTCAGCCGCGGGTTCCGGACAATGGAGGAGAGCCGAAATATTCCGTCACGCTGCTGATACCCAAAACAGATACTGCCACTATAAACGGCATTTATGGGGAAATCGAAAGGGCGAAGCAGGAAGGCGCACAGAAGGTTTTTAACGGAAGCATACCACCCCAGTGCAGGATTCCACTTTATGACGGCGACGGGTACCGTCCGTCCGGAGAGGCTTTTGGGGAAGAGTGCAGGGGATGCATGGTAATCACTGCATCCGCAAAACAGCAGCCGGTTGTGGTGGGACTGGATATGCAGAACATTCTGAATCCGGCGGATGTGTACAGCGGATGCTATATTCGGGCCAATATCAATTTTTTTGCTTATAACAGCAATGGCAACAAAGGAATCGGATGTGGCTTAAATGCCGTGCAGAAAATCGATGACGGAGATCCCCTCGGAGGCCGGATCAGTGCGGAGGAGGCTTTCGGTGGTACAAATACTTATGCAGGCGGGTATCAGCAGCCGCAGGGGAGCCCGCAGAGCTATGGAGGGTACCCACAGCCGCAGGGAAGTCCGCAGAGCTATGGAGGGTATCCGCAGATGCAGGGAAGTCCGCAGAGCTATGGAGGGTACCCACAGCCGCAGGGGAGCCCGCAGAGTTATGGTGGTTATCAGCGAGATCCAATCACGGGACGTCCTGTGGCTTCCGGAGGGGTGATGGGGCTATGAAAGTCCTGCACATAGATCTGGAGACCTATTCCAGCGTGGATTTAAAAAAAGCGGGACTGTACAAATATGTGCAGTCCCCGGATTTTCAGATATTACTGTTTGCATATTCTGTGGACGGAGGCACAGTAAATATCATAGACTGCGCCTGCGGGGAACAGATTCCGGCGGAGCTTATTACAGCACTTGCCGACCAAAAAGTGGAAAAAATGGCCCACAATGCGGCCTTTGAAATATATTGTTTAAATAAATTCTTTTACAGCCCGGTGAGCCAGTGGCACTGCACTATGGTACATTCTCTTTACTGCGGATTTCCCGCGTCCCTGGATGCGGCGGGAAAAGCCATGGGGCTTCCGGAAGACCGGAGGAAGATGGGGGTGGGAAAACAGCTGATCCGATATTTCTGTGTTCCCTGCACTCCTACCGCACGGAACGGAGGGCGTATCCGGAACCTGCCGCACCATGACCCTGCGAAATGGAGGCTGTTTAAAGAGTACTGCCGCCAGGACGTGGCCACAGAGAAGGAGATTTACCATAGGCTGGAAGGCTATCCGATTCCAGAGCTGGAGCGCCAGAACTGGGTTCTGGACCAGTATATTAATACCGCTGGGGTAAAAATGGATCTGGAGCTGATTGAAGGCGCGCTGGAGCTGCACGGTGTGGTCAGCCAGGAGCTGGCAGGAAAGGCAAGGAAGCTTACCGGCCTTGACAACCCGAACAGCGTTGCACAGTTGAAAAACTGGGTACAGGAGCATTCCGGGCTGGAACTGGAAAGCCTGAATAAGGCCACAGTGGCGGAGATCCTGGCAGATAAGGATGGTAAAGACCTTGTGAAGGAAGTGCTGCGGATCCGGAAGGAACTGGGAAAGACCTCCGTCAAAAAATATGAAGCCATGAGAGCCTGTGTCTGCGCCGACGGCCGGATCCGGGGCCTGTTACAGTTTTATGGCGCCAGCAGGACGGGGCGCTTTGCAGGCCGCCTGGTACAGGTGCAGAATCTGCCGAGGAATTATATTGAGAGCCTGAATACGGCACGGCGCCTGGTAAAGGCCGGCAGGCCGGAGGCGGTAAGGGCAGTTTACGGGGATGTGCCGGATCTGCTTTCCCAGCTGATCCGGACGGCTTTCATACCCGGAGAGGGCTGCCGGTTCATCGTGGCAGATTTTTCCGCCATAGAGGCCCGGGTTCTGGCATGGCTTGCAGGGGAAGAATGGCGGCTGGATGTGTTCCGGACCCATGGGAAAATCTATGAAGCTTCCGCCAGTGCCATGTTCGGCGTCCCGATTGAGAAGATTAAAAAAGGGAATCCGGAGTACGCCCTGCGGAGTAAAGGCAAGGTGGCGGAGCTGGCCCTGGGTTATCAGGGCGGAGCCCATGCGCTGATCAGCATGGGTGCCCTGTCCATGGGGCTGTCAGAGGGAGAACTGCCTGACATAGTAAGCCGATGGAGGAAGAGCAACAGAAGGATACAGGACTTCTGGTATACAGTTGAAAATAATGCCGTGGATACTGTACAGCACGGAATAGTGCATGCCATGCCCAAAGGAATCAGCTTTTACCGGGATCAGAATTATCTTTTTATACGCCTGCCCTCCGGCCGGGATCTGTTTTATTATCATCCGGAACTGATGACGAACGCTTTCGGCAGAAAGGCAGTGGGGTTTTACGGCACCAGCCAGGCGACAAAGAAATGGGAGCTGACAGAGACTTACGGCGGGAAGCTTACAGAGAACATTGTACAGGCCGTGGCAAGGGACCTGCTGTGCAGCGCAATGCAGAACCTGTACAGGGCAGGATATGCGATCCGGTTTCACATTCACGACGAAGTGATCCTGGAGGTACCGGAGAACAGCGGAAAAAGCCTGGAGGAAGCCGTCAGGCTGATGTGCACCCTGCCTGAGTGGGCTGCCGGGCTTCCGCTGGATGCAGCCGGATTTGAAGGGTATTACTACAGGAAGGATTAAAGGCCTATGTATTATGATAAACAGATTAAAATAGCGGCGGGGGGAAGCAGGAAGGCCGTATCCTGGACGGTGCAGGAAACCGCCTGGTCCGCTTTCCTGATAAAGCTTTCCCAGCCGGTCAGGACGCCGGAGACATTTCAGGAATACAGGGCACTGCCAAAGTCCAGGCAGATGGAGCTGAAGGATGTGGGCGGGTTTGTGGGCGGCGTCCTGTCAGGCTCCCGGAGAAGAAAAGATACCGCGGGGGAGCGCTACCTGATTACCCTGGATGCGGATACCATAGAGCCGGGAGGCACCCAGAGGGTCCTGAATGCGGTATCCGGCCTGGGATGTACCTATGCCGTTTACAGTACCCGATCCCACGAAAGTGCCGCACCCAGGCTGCGGATTGTGGTGCCGTTGGATGAGCCCTGCACGGCCGAGGAATATGAGCCCATTGCAAGGAAGCTGGCATCTTTTCTGGGAATGGAGATCTTTGACCCCACAACCTTTGAATCCGTCCGCCTGATGTACTGGCCCAGCTGTTCTTCAGACGGAGAGTATATCTTTCTGTATGAAGATAAGCCGTTTCTGTCAAGGGCGGGGATGCTGGGACTGTACCGTGACTGGCACAACGTGGCGGAGTGGCCTGAGGTGCCCGGCGCCGCAAAGATCCGGGACCGGTCTGCCAAAAAGCAGGGGGACCCTCTGGAAAAAAGCGGCGTCGTCGGGGCTTTCTGCCGCTGTTACAGCATCGAGGCCGCCATGGACCTGTTTATTCCGGGAACCTATGAACCCTGTGTGGATGGTCGCTATACCTATACGGGCGGATCCACGGTGGGCGGAGCCGTGCTGTATGACGACGGGAAGTTCCTGTACAGCCACCATGCAACCGACCCCTGCAGCGGAAAACTCTGCAATGCCTTTGACATGGTACGGCTGCATCTGTTCGGAGAGGAAGATGCGGACGCGAAACCGGAAACGCCTGCAGGCAACCTGCCCTCTTTCCAGTCCATGTGCAAATTTGCGGCCGCCCAGGAGCCGGTAGCCGGGCTGCTGAACCGGGAACGGTACGAAAAGGCAGTGCAGAGTTTTGACACCCCTTTGGATACCGCTTCGGAAGACTTCAACTGGCTGGAGCAGCTGGCCACTCATCCGAAGACCGGGATGCCCCTGCAGACGGTAATGAACGTGCAGGTTATTCTGGAGAATGACCCACAGCTGCGGGGGAAGGTGTATCATGACGATTTCAGTGACAGCCCCATGGTATGCGGGCGCCTGCCCTGGGAGAAATTTGAATTTGACGGCAGGCATCGGCTGTGGAAGGATGCGGATGATTCCGGTCTGCGGGGCTACATGGAATCCCACTATGGAATCTCTGCCAAAAACTGCCTGCTGGATGGATTTGCCGTCTATGCCCTGAACCACCATGTGAATTATCTGAAGGACTACCTTATGAGCCTGCGCTGGGATGGCGTCCCCCGTGTGGACACGCTGCTGACGGACTATCTGGGGGCGGAGGATACCATCTATACGCGGGAAGCAATCCGGAAATGTTTGACAGGGGCGGTTGCCAGGCTGATGCATCCCGGAGTTAAGTTTGACCAGATGCTGATCCTGGCGGGCCCCCAGGGAATCGGCAAGAGCACGTTCTGGCGGATGCTGGGCATGAAATGGTACACGGATTCCCTGTATACCTTCGAGGGGAAGGAGGCGGCGGAGCTGCTGCAGGGCTATTGGATTGTGGAATGCGGAGAATTGTCCGGCATGACAAAGTCGGAGATGAATACGGTGAAGCAGTTTATCAGCAAGTGTGAAGATACCTACAGGGCGGCGTACGGCCGCAGAACGGATAACCATCCCCGGAGGTGCCTGTTAGTGGGGACCACAAATGAAAAGGAGTTCCTGAAAGATGAGACGGGAGGGCGCCGCTTCTGGCCGGTGGATCTCGCTAAGCATCCGCCCCGGAAATCTGTGTTCCGGGATCTTCCGGAGGAAGTTCCGATGATCTGGGCGGAGGTGCTGCAGCTGTACAGAGCCGGGGAATCCCTGCTGATGTCTGGAGAGGCCCAGGGAATGGCATGGGAGGCCCAGGAAGGACACCGGGAGTCAGACCCGAATGACGGAATCATAGCGGAATTCCTGCAGAAAAAAGTGCCTGCAGACTGGTACCAGAGGAGCCTGGCGGACAGAAGGAACTGGCTGGATAACACTTTTAACCAACAGAGGGAGGATGAAAGCAGGATGGTATACCGTGACAGGATATGCGCCCTGGAGATATGGAATGAATGCTTCCGGCAGTTTACGCGCATGAAGAAGTCGGAGGCCAGGGAAATCAATGGGGCGCTGGGACGGATGCAGGGATGGAAGCGGGCGGAGCGGGCGCTGCGGTTCGGAGGTGATTACGGAGTGCAGAGGGGATACATACGGGATGTAACAATTCCCCTTCCGCCGTAACAATTTTCACCGGAATGTTACAGGGAGGTGTAACATTCTGTAACATTGTAACATTTGAATGTTTACACGGGAGCCCCGATAAATACAGGGATTATCCATATTTGTAACATTGTAGCATTCTTCTATATAGAGATAATAAAACAAGGGAAATAAGGGTATACATAACCCTTGATACCCTTGATTTATAAAAAACAATACGCGTACGCGTGCGCGCGGGAATGTTACGCGGGGGGGACAATGGCCTGTATGGGGCAGAAGGAAGGGGGCAGAATGAAAGAAAAAGAGATTGAAAGCTATCTGGTATCCAGAGCGAAGGAGAGGGGAGGAAAGGCATTTAAGTTTGTTTCTCCCGGCTGTTCCGGCGTGCCTGACAGGATAGTAATTCTTCCCGGAGGCAGGATCGGTTTCCTGGAGTTGAAGGCACCTGGGGAGATTCCCCGGCCGGAACAGGCACACCGGATCCGGCAGCTTAGGGCGCTGGGATGCCTGGCGGGTACTGCAGATTCTGCAGAGAGCGTGGACAACTTTCTGTGCAGCCTGGCGGCTGCAGGCCTGGAGGAAGCATTATGATTTTTACACCGCACAACTACCAGAGATACTGCATCCAGAGAATGCTGCAGGAGCCGGCGCTGGCGCTGTTTCTGGGGATGGGACTGGGGAAGACGGTCACGACCCTGACAGTCATCAACGACCTGAAATACAACCGGTTCCAAACCCGCAGGTGTCTGGTGATAGCCCCGAAAAAGGTGGCGGAGGATACCTGGATCAGAGAACAGGCAAAATGGGAGCACTTGCGCCTTCTGCGGGTAGTGCCGGTACTGGGAGGGTTGAAAAAAAGGATCCGTGCGCTGGCGTCACCTGGGGATGTATATGTGATTAACCGGGAAAATGTAACCTGGCTTGTGGACTATTACCGGAATGACTGGCCCTTTGACACCGTTGTAATAGACGAGTCCAGCAGCTTCAAGAGCCATCAGGCAAAACGGTTCAAATCCCTGAGGAGCATTCGGGGACATATCAGCCGCCTGTACGAGCTGACGGGAACACCGGCCTCCAACGGTTACATGGACCTGTGGGCACAGATCTACTTACTGGACGGTGGAAAGAGGCTGGGAAGGACGATTACGGAATACAGGAATCAGTATTTCATACCGGGCAGCAGAAATGCCACGACGATTTTTAGCTATGATCCCAGAGAAGGCGCAGAAAAGGAGATTCAGGAGCGGATCCGGGATATCTGCATCAGCCTGTCTGCAGAGGATTACCTGGAGCTGCCGGAACGCATGGATAACATCCGCTACATAAAGCTGGACGCAAAAGCCCAGAAGGCCTATGACGAAATGGAGAAGCAGAGAATTTTGGAATTCGGGGATACGGTACTGGATGCAGGCAGCGCCGCAGTTCTGAGCGGTAAGCTGCTGCAGCTGGGAAATGGGGCAGTATATAGCACGAAGGAGGACGGAGCGCGTGAAGTCATTGAGATTCATGACAATAAGATAGAGGCTTTTATGGAACTGATAGAGGAGTTGAACGGGAAGCCGGTACTGGTGTTTTATAATTTTCAGCATGATTTGGAGAGGCTGGAACGGGCACTGAAAAGGACAAAGTTACGGGTCAGGAGGCTGGAAGGAAGCCGGGATATAGAAGCCTGGAACGGACACAGGGTTGATGTCCTTATGGCGCATCCGGCAAGTGTGGCGTATGGACTAAACCTGCAGCAGGGTGGGAGTGACGTGGTATGGTTCGGGCTGAACTGGAGCCTGGAACTCTATCAGCAGGCAAATGCGAGGCTTCACAGGCAGGGGCAGGAGCATACAGTATTTATTCATCATCTGGTGGTGGCGGGCAGCGTGGACGAGGATGTCATGACAGCCCTTAAGGCGAAAGGAAACTGTCAGGCAGAATTATTAAACGCCCTGAAAGAAAGGGTGGAGAGGATTACAGGAAGTAGGCAATAGAGAGAGTTTAAAAGCAGAATACATTTCAGAAAGGAGCCGGAACCTTCCCGGGAAAAAGGCGCGCCGGGTTCCTTTTGTGAAAATGGCAAAGACGAATAAGATTGTAGAACAGGGAGTACAG
>JAAWLQ010000046.1 GCA_022797995.1 Lachnospiraceae bacterium | reverse complement strand
GTGGCCGGAGATGCAGGACATGATTCATGAGCACGGCGGGAAAAATTACACAATTTTTCTGGACAGGGAGACGCTGACTCTCTTTGGCTACATAGAGATTGAGGACGAAGAACTGTGGGCGAAGGGAGCGGATACGGCCATCAACAGGAAATGGTGGGACTTCATGGCGGATATCATGGAGACGAACCCGGATAACAGCCCTGTGAGCATTGATTTGAAGACAGTATTTCATCTGGATTAATCGTTCCATAATTCCGCCTGCATTCTGCAGAATAGCTGCAATATACATTTCCGGGGAGGCACTGTTGAAACAATGCCTCCCGGAAGCAGTTATTCATGACAATTTGTGCGGAGCCTGCTGCATCTGCCATAAAATCCGCAGGAAGCGTGGAGAAGGCGCCTTTTTATGACTTGACGTCGTTGGGGCTTTCCTTCCCGGCCAGGAAATCCATGGCATTCTGCAGAGTAGTGGAAGCGATGGCCTCCAGTGCTTCCCTGGTGAAGAAGCCCTGATGGGATGTGATCATCACATTGGGGAAGGAAAGAAGCCGGGCTGTGGTAGAGTGCTCCAGTATCTCATCGGACCGGTCCTCGAACACATTGTTGGTCTCTTCCTCGTACACGTCCAGCCCTACTCCTGCGAATTTATGCATCCGGATTCCCTCGATGAGGTCGTCGGTTTTCACCAGCGCACCCCGGGAGGTATTCACAAGGATGACGCCGTCCTTCATCTTCCGGATGGTGTCAATGTTGATCATATGATAGGTGGAATCCATCAGCGGGCAGTGGAGAGAAATGACATCACTGTCGGAAAGCAGCTGATCCAGAGGCACATATTCCACGAAATCTTTCAGAGACTGGTTTTCATACACATCATAGGCGATAACCTTCATGCCGAAGCCTCTGCAGATGCGGCACATGGCGGCTCCGATTTTGCCGGTACCGATGATGCCGGCGGTTTTCTGATAGAAGTTGAAGCCCATCAGGCCACTTAAGCTGAAATCATTTTCCCGCACTTTGTTGTAAGCCTTGTACAGCCGGCGGTTGCTGGCCAACGCAAGCGCCATGGCATGCTCCGCCACGGCCTCCGGGGAATAGCCGGGAACGCGCATGACACGGATACCATATTTCCCGGTAGTTTCCAGGTCCACATTGTTAAATCCGGCGCAGCGCATCAGCAACAGGCGGATGCCTCTGGCATGCAGGATTTCCAGAGTCTGTGTCCCCACGTCGGAGCTGACAAAGGCACACACGGCGTCAAAGCCCTCCGCCAGAGCGGCGGTTCGCGGGTCCAGATCGGATTTCGTGTATTCGATGGTAATTCCCGGAAAGTTCTGCAAGCAGGCTTCAAAGCTTTCTCTGTCATAACTTTTGGTGTCATAAAAAAGTATCTTCATTTTCTACCTCATTTCCGGATGCCGGGGGACTGGCCAGGATACTGACCGGGGCATCCATTCAAATTCCTTTTTGCAATATCCACGTTAAGTCTATCTGCTTCTTCTTATAGTATAGTCCATTTTGGAGGAGAAATAAACCGCTTTTATCTATAAAGATGTCTTTAGGCAGCAAATGCTCCGTTTCCTCAAAGTATAGTTTAGGAGTAGTCAGGAAGAAGAAAAAGTAAAAGTTTACTTCGATTTCGGCCTGGCATCGTCCGTTATGCTGACACCGTGATATCTGCGGTACAGGCGGCTGACGTAATTCGGGTCGGTAAAGCCGTACATTTCCGCCGCACGGTAAAGGGGAACATTTTCATTTTTCATAAGTGTGCATATATTTTCCAGCTTCCTGTTATTGATAAATCGTATCATGGATTCTCCGGTATACTTTTTGAAAATAGCACACAGGTACTCGGGGGTAATTCCGAGAGAAGCGGCCACTTCCTTTTGGGTTATCGGCCTGTTGATATTGTTATAAATGTATTTTTTCGCTTTCCCGATGTAGGAAAAGCCCCCGTTGCCCCCGTTCATGTTCCGTCTGCATTCCTCGCTCAGCTCGTCGAGAAGCTGCAGAAATAAGCCGCTGCATTTTAAGCGGCGTTCCGGCCAGATTTTTTTCGCATAAATCAGTTGGTCGATGAATTCTTCGAATTTTCCGTGGTTTGGGGAGCTGATAACGGTGGACAGGAACAGGGATTCCTCCGTGGGGGCGTCATAATAGATGAAATCCGCGGAAGCACAGACCGTATGGTGGCAGTGATAGCGGGAGGTATCTATTTTTGTCTCGGAACGGTACAGCGTGCAGAGGATGTCACCTGTATGAGCAACCATTTCCTCACCGTCTCTGGTCACATGCAGCTCCCCTTCCTTTATATAGGAGATTTCCATGGTCCTGTCCTGCTTTCGCATCAGGTTAGAGTAGCTGTCTGCGTCATAGGAATGAGCGAAATGAACCTCTGGAAGGGATCTGATATTAAAATAATCCATAATTATCTCCTGGTATTTCAAAGAAAAACCTTTATTTTGAAATATTATTATAGTAAGTTATATTAATTTTGTCAAGATTAATTAATTCCGTCTATTGTATTAGGGATGCATCCGCATTATAATGCCGGTAAGCAGTTGGTTCCGGACGCCTGCTCACATGCTTTATGCCCGCACGGCAGGGCAGAAAGGAGAGGATTATGAAGTCTACGGTTCTTCTGAAAGAGGAAATCAAGGAAAAGGGGGTTGGCTCCTGGCGGCCCGATTACTACAGAGCATTGGGTTACAGCAGCACATCTCATGAGGATAACGCCCGGCAAAGAGCAGATGCGATTTATACCCTGTTTGCAAAGCCGACACCCCATATTTTTAAAAACGACCTTATTGTGGGAAGTATTCACGATATGATGGTGGATTTAGACGAAGAAACAGGGCGTTTTTCCTCGGAAACCTGCAGCCGGTATCCGGAGAGGAACTTTGGAACGAACGCGGATCATTATGCGCCGGATTATGAAACTGTGCTTCGGGAAGGAATTCCAGGTATGTTCCGCCGGATAGAAAGCTCCAAAAAGGTACATGGGAAGGAGGAAAGCCGCCTGCATTTCCTGGAGGCCATGGAGACTGCGCTTTCCGGTCTGAAAGCCCGCCTGCTCAGATATGCGGACCATTGTATGGAGCTGCGGGGAGAGAAAGGATACGACGAGGGCCGGTTGGACTGGATTGCGTCGAACTGCAGACAGGCGGCACAGGGAGTACCTGAGACCTTTGCCCAGGCCCTCCAGCTGGTCTGGATGATTCATACCTGCTTTGTCTGTGAAGGCAGATATGCCATGGCGTTGGGCAGGATTGATCAGTATCTGTATCCTTTTTTCAGACGTGATCTGGACAGCGGGATATTGACGGCGGAATTTGCCGGAGAACTTCTGGAGAATACGTTTATCAAGATCTATGAATACAGAGTCTGTAAAGGAAGCGACGACGTGGTGAATATCTGTATCGGCGGCTGCAGTCCAGACGGCTCCTCCGATGTCAATGAACTGAGCTACCTGGTTCTCGAAGCGGTGGGAAACTGTGCGACGCCGGGCCCCAATCTGTCGGCGCGTATCTCGAAAAATACGCCCGACACCTTTTTGGATGCCTGCCTTCGGGTAATCGGCACGGGAATCGGCTATCCCGCGCTGATGAATGACGAGGTCAACATAGAAGCGCTGCGGCGGTATGGATGTTATGAAGAAGAGGATATTTACAATTATTCCATGGTGGGCTGTATCGAAAACTTTATCACCGGGAAGCAGCCGCCCTGGAACGACGGCCGTTTCGACACGCCGCGATTTTTTGAGTATCTGTTCAACAGGGGCGTCAGCTATGACGGCGAGAGCAGGGGGATTGACACCGGAAACGTCTCGGATATCTCCTCCATGGCCGAGCTAATGGGGAAATTTGAGAGGCAGATTGCCGAAGGTGTGCGTTTATATATGGAGAGATTCTGGGCCCGTAACCGTCAGGAGCATCCGGAAGAGCTTACAATGCCCTTCCTTTCCTGCTTCTGCGCCGGCTGTATTGAGAAAGGTCTCGATATCAATATGGGAGGAAGCAAGTACCCTTCGGCCCACGGGGCGGCGGTGATGGGAATTGGAACCGTCTGTGACTCCCTTGCGGCCATTGAGAAAACCGTTTTCACAGAGAAAACCACAACGCTGGAAGAACTGAGAGATGCCATGATTGCCGACTTCAAAGGGTATGAGAGACTGAGGGCGCTTCTGCTTGAGGCTCCAAAGTACGGAAACAACGACGATTTCGTGGATAAGTATGCCGTATGGTATGTTCATTTCCTGTCGGAGGAATTCAGAAAGTATCATACGCCGGACGGAGGCTGCATCTATATCGCAATAGCGGCAAACACCAGCAACATTTCCGCCGGAGGAGGCATTGGCGCAACGCCGGACGGACGTCTGGCAAAAGCGCCGCTGTCCGATGCGGCGTCCCCCACCTACGGGCGGGACGTGAACGGGCCAACGGCAGTGGTCCTGAGTGTTTCCAAACCGGATTACGGCCAGGTGGCTTGCGGTACGGTTCTCAATCAGAAATTTTCTCCCGGTATGTTTGCCGATGGGAAAAGGGAAAAGCTTGCCGCCCTTATCCGGGTCTACTTTGCCAGAGGAGGACAGGAAATGCAGATCAACGCCACCTCCAGAGATATCCTGAAAGACGCCATGGAGCACCCCGAACAGTATTCCGACCTTGTGGTGCGCGTCTCCGGGTTCTCCGCTTATTATGTGACGCTGAACAGAGCGGTTCAGGAGGACATCCTGAACAGAACACAGCAGGGATGACAGAAATATGCAGGCAACGAATGACAGTGGTGAGAAGGCGGTGAGAGGAGTATGCTTAACCTGAATGTATCCCATATCCAGTTTTTTTCCACCGGAGACGGACCGGGAATCCGAAGTACGGTTTTCCTGAAGGGCTGTAATCTGCGCTGTCCCTGGTGCCACAATCCGGAAACGATAGAACCTGCTCCGCAGACACTTTCGTTTCCGGGTACCGGGAAGCATGTTTTATACGGAAAGAACATGCCGGTGGAAGAGGTGGTGGAGACCGTCATGGGGGATCTGGACTTTTATAAAGCAAGCCAGGGAGGCGTCACCATCAGCGGAGGAGAGCCCATGCTCCAGCCGGAGGGTGTGGCGGAGCTTTGCCGCCGCCTGCGGCAGTTGGGCGTAAGTACGCTGATTGACACGGCGGGAAATGTTCCGTGGGAGCACTTTGAGCGGGTTCTGCCTTATACGGACTGTTTCTTCTATGATTTCAAGTCCCCTGACGAAAGAGTTTACAGGGAAATTGTCAGGGGGAATCCGAAGCTGATCTGGGGAAATCTGAAAAAGCTTTCGGACGTAAAGGCTGCTCTTCATGTCCGGATTCCGTTAATCCCGGGCGTAAACGACGACGACGGCTCTCTGGAGAGGAGCGCCGCTTTGCTGGCGGACATGGGGGTCAGAAATGTGGATTTGCTGCCCTTCCACCGGATGGGCGGGGCGAAATATCAGGCCATGGGATTATCCTATGCATATCAGGATACACACCCTCTGTCCGGGGAGCGCGTCCGGGAGATACGGCACATTTTTGAGAGGAATTTTGCTGCGACGGTGGAAAGCTAGAGGGGCCGGATTTATTCCCCGTTCCACCCATCCTCCCCGCTCAGCACATTCTCTCTGGAATAGTACTCGGCCAGATCAGGATTCGTCAGCTGTCTGCTGAAAGGAGCCCTGGCCGACGTCCGGGCGCCGGGCCCGTCGTTATCATATTCCACATAGCTGCACAGCGCCTCCGCTCTGGACTTCCCCCAGTTCTGCCAGCCTTCCGGGCAGATATGTCCGTCCATATGACAGCCCACGAAAGCCGTTTTGGCGAAATCCCGCCAGGGCCGGCCCAGATACACAGATTCCGGTTCGCTGTCTCCGGTGAGTCTACAGTGGGAGAAGACAAGACCGAATTCCTGCCCGGCCGGGGTGCTTGCGGCAGTGATGAAGGCGCGGTCTTCACTCCGGCGCTTCCTGGAGAAAATTTCGCACCGGTCAAAAAATACCACATTGGGTCCGAAAATGAAATCCACATCGCCGCTGATATAGCAGTCACGGAAATAATTGCGGAGAACCGGATATTCAACCGGGATGGAGGAAGTGTTGAAATAATCCGGAAGCATCAGGTTCTTCATCCTACAGGTGACAGCCTCTCCGGCGAAAATGGTATCCTGCCATCCCAGAAAACTGCAGTTGTGGAAGCTGCACCTGTCCGCAGCCACATAGAGCGCCAGCGCCTGTCCGGCAAGGTAACCGGGACCTGCGGTGTTTTCCACGGTGATATTTTCCATATGCAGATTTTTACCTGCCAGCAGAATGACAGCGGTATTAAAGGTCCCATATTCTCCGGAACCATCCGGGCGGGGCTTTCTTGCGCCGTCTCCGTAACGGAAGACGGTAGTCTCAGGGTCTTCCCCTACAATTTCCAGGTTTTCCTTTCGTATAAAGACTTTTTCTTCATAGATACCGGGCGCCACACAAATCCGCATGGTCTCCTCCCGGTTATCCGGCACGGCCAGGACCGCTTCCTGGAGGGAATGAAAGGCGTCGGGTCTGTTCTTATCTACATAAATGGTCTGCATAGGTGAAATCCTTTCTGTATAAATTTTGGGACATTCCAATTTTGCATGAGCTACGTGCGGCATGAAGAATTATTGCAAGGTCCTTTCGTGCTATGTAAAGCGTCGCAGCAATTCAGTAAACTGTCGTAACAATTCGACAAACTGTCCTTTTTATTATAAAGAAGGATTACCGGCGCCGCAATTACAAAATTTTGCACTGCTATCATGTTTTTGTCATTTCGCGTTTACCCTTTGCCAAGCCGGGGTATTCGCGTTAAGATACTTTTGAAATAGAAATCCGGCGTTTGACGAGCGCCAGTCAGGAAGAAAACGGGTGGAAAAAGGATGGGTAGAAAGTTATTTAGCAGGTACAGAGGAAAGAAAATTTTTATGAACATGTTCAGCGCCGTATTCATTTTGCCGGCAATCTGCATTTTCCTCGCATGCGTGTGGGGATTTTTCTGGTTCAGGGCCAGCAGGCTGGAGACGGAGAAGACGAATGACAGTAATACGCTGTATATCTCTTCGCTGATGGTAAATGATTATATCGACATGGTGGGGAATACCATGGAGGTACTCAGGAACGACGCCTATGTGAAAAAGGCGCTGGCGAAGCCTGACTTTGTGTGGGATGGAAATATGAGTGTGGCTGCCCAGGAAGTCCTGAACATGGTTATGATCGAGCCTATGTTTCAGTCTATTTACATCCTGAAGGATGACGAATACAGGATCAAGTGCAGCAATCCGGGCTATCCTCTGGACGAGCGGGCGGACCGGATGATGATAGAGACCTTTTACCAGAGCCGGTTCGGAAAATATGAGGTGAAATATTATATCGACGTTTATGGAAAAAGCCGGACCATTCTGTATATGACAGGGGGAGAGCAGAATCCGATCACGGGTGAAAAGGAAAGCGGTATTATTATCGGACTGGATATCGGGGAAATCATGGGGAACATTTTCCAGGCAGAGCGGGAAGGAGAGCAATATCTGCTGACGGACGAGGCGGGGAATGTGGTCTGTGCATGCGGAGATGGGTATATCAAAGGAGAACAGTTGCAGGAGGAAGCAATACTGGAATTTCTGAACGACAGCGAGATACGGCATTCGGAGATGACTGTACTGTGGGGGGGTAAATATCTGGTATCCTGTGTAAATATGGAAAATGGTTTCTACCTGCTACATTTTCTTCCCTATAAATATGTGGCTTCATCTATTGTTCACATGAGGAATACCTTCATTGGAATTGTGCTTCTGCTGGTTCTCCTGGTGCTGTTGTTCGCCTTCGGCATGTCGAACTGGGTGTACTCTCCCATCGATGCGGCCATTCAGACTACCAATTCCGTGGCTGCAGTCAGTCCTGCGGGAGAATCTTCCGAGAAGATACCGGAGCGGGTGGGGAGAACCGAGCTGGCAGGTGTGGTTCAGACTTATCGGATTATGGTTCAGGCCATGAACGATATGAACCTGCAGAAAGAGCAGAAGGAACTGGCCCGCTATTTATGCGGCAGAACACGCCAGGGGAAATTGCCGGAATGGGTGGAGGAGACTTACGGGAAAGCAGGTATCCACAGTACCGTTATCTGTCTGCGCATCAGCGATATGAAGGATTTGCAGGAGAATAATACGGAGGAAGCCAGAATTTTTGTCCATCGAACCATTGTCAATGTCACAGAGCAGGCGCTGAAACCGTTGGGGGATGTGCTTGTCAATCCTGTGGACGAGGAATATACAGCGGTGATTCTCTTCGCGGAAAGGAAGGTGCCGACGGAGGAGCTGACGGAGACAATCCGGGAAATCTTCTCTGTTATCCGGGATCTGGTTCATATAGGAATGGATGCCGGCATCAGTAATGGAAAAGAAGGTTTCGGGGAGCTGGCAGAGATGTACCAGCTGGCACGGGCAGCCACGGCCTATCGCTTTATGTACGGGATTGACGCCATTGTGACGGAAGAGCAGATGGCGAGAAAGGCTCTGTGCGGCAAGGGAAATATCGACACGAAAAACCTGCTTCTTCGATTGAAGGAAGGGAACAGAGAGAAATTTAAGGAAGAATATTTCCGAATTATGGATGAGTTGAGAAGCTATTCTATCCAGACCGCCCAGGATGGCCTGCTGGACATGGCGGCGGAGATTATGAAGTATTATAATTCTCTGAACTTTCATTTTGAGACCTTATCCAGGAACGATTATGAGAAGCTGGCCGTTGAGCTGGGAAAATTCGGTTATCTTGATGACACCTGGGAGTGGTTCTCCGGGATGCAGGACAAAATCTGTGAGATGCTGACCCGGGCAAAGCAGGCTGACAGGGAGGACGTGGTGGATAAAGCCATGGCCTATCTGCGGGAGAACTATGCGGACCCCAATATCAGTGCTCAGTTTATCGCGGAGATGTATCACATAACGCCCTCTTATTTCAGCAGGCTGTTCAACGAGAGAAGCGGGTATGCTTTCCCGGACTATCTGGCCACGCTGAGGATAGAGGAGGCGGGAAAGATACTGGTGCGGGAGACCAACAGAAGCATACAGGAAATCTGTGAGATGGTGGGATACACCAACGCCTCCTACTTTACGGCCACCTTTAAGAAAAAATATGGGATGACTCCCGGGCAGTTCCGCAGGAATCATATGGATAGTAATGAAAATTTACATCAGTAAAAAATATTAACAGGTCCATTTTCCCGGAATTTGACAGCATTACAATTTTTTAGGATTGAGACACAAGCATGAATATGCTATTCCTGATTTAAACAACGCGGCGAACAGCTGCGGAACTAAAATCAGCAGATATCCAATCAGTGCCCCGGAGAAGTTACGGACGCATGCCTAAGCGGCCGGAACTTCTCCGCAGTACCGGGGTACTGAATGGATATCTGCGGAACTGGAATAGGAGGAACCCTTATCATGCTTGTGTCTCCAAAGAAACAGGATTCGGGCGGTGGTCATCGCCCGGGGAACCGGATTGCCGGTCACTTCAAAAAATATCATCAGCTTTGGCTCCTGGCCCTGCCGGGTATCATACTTACTTTAATGTTTGCCTACATACCCATGTGCGGCCTGGTCATTATTTTCAAGGATTACAATTTCAGAGACGGAATCTTCGGAAGTCCCTGGGTTGGCTTCAAGAATTTCGAATTCTTTTTCGCCAATTTTTCCAAGGCCTGGAGAGCAACCAGCAACACGATTATCCTGAATCTCTGCTACACGGTGTTCGGCACTGCAATGGCAGTGATGCTGGCGGTAATGTTCAATGAGATCCGTCACAAAAAATATCTGAAGGCAACGCAGTCTCTGTCCATCATGCCATATTTCATTTCCTGGGTGGTGGCCGGCGG
Source organism: Lachnospiraceae bacterium (assembly GCA_022797995.1). Taxonomy (GTDB): domain Bacteria; phylum Bacillota; class Clostridia; order Lachnospirales; family Lachnospiraceae; genus Acetatifactor. The sequence continues at coordinate 5,612 of JAAWLQ010000046.1, read as the reverse complement.
TATCCTGCGGGCTCTGCTGAATTACGACGGAGGCGCCATCAACAGCCTGCTGACCGCAGTAGGATTTGAGAGAGTGGATTTCTACAATGATCCCAAATACTGGCGGGTTATCCTGACGCTCTGTAATATCTGGAAGGGCGCGGGGTACAATGGCATCATTTATTTCTCCACCATAGCGGGATTTGACACGGCGCTGTATGAATCCGCGGAGGTGGACGGGGCCAATCTGTGGCAGCGAATCCGGTATATCACCATTCCGCTGCTGAAGCCTACCATTATTATCATGTTCCTGCTGTCCATCGGCAAGATTATGAGCGGCGACCTGACCATGATGATGTCCATCACCAACCTGTCCTCCATGCTGCTGGATACCACGGATATTATCGACACCTATGTATATCGTTCGGTTATCGGTATGGGAGATTTCGTCATGGGCTCTGCGGTGGGACTCTACCAGTCCATGTTCGGATTTGCTCTGGTGCTGTTCTCCAACTGGCTTGTGGGAAAATTTGACAAAGAATATCGGTTGTTTTAGAGAGAGGTGCGGGATGGAAAAGAAAAAGCAGACAATCAAGCAGTCCAGGTCCGACAGGGCATTGAGAACTTTCTTCTATATTTTTATCGGGTTCTTCGCGGCGATATGCCTGTATCCGCTGTTGCTGGCCGTTGGCACATCCTTTTCGGATGAGGTGTCCGTCACGGTAAACGGCTACAGTGTGATACCGAAAAAGTTCAGCCTGGAGGCCTACAAAATGATATTGGGCTCTCTGGGGAAAAATATTATGAACGCTTATTGCGTCACCATTGCCGTCACGGTGGCAGGCACGTTACTCTCCGTGCTGGTATCCGCGGCATTTGCCTATATGCTGACGGTAAAGGAATTTAAGCCCAGGAGCGCGCTGAATATGTTCCTGTATATTCCCATGATTTTCTCGGCAGGGCTGCTGCCCTGGTACATTATGTGTACCAAATATTATCAGCTGACCGATAAATTCTGGGCGCTGATTCTTCCCTGCTGCATGAATGCCTTCAATGTGTTTCTGCTGAGGAATTTCTTCAAGTCCATACCGGAGGAGCTGGCGGAGGCGGCGAAAATTGACGGCGCAAGCTATCTGAAGATTTTCGGAATCATCTACTTCCCTCTGGCGAAGGTGGGACTTGTGACAGTGGGACTGTTCTATGCGCTGAGCTACTGGAACGATTATTACCTGGCCCTGATGTTTATCAACAAGCAGAAGCTCTATCCGTTGCAGTACTATCTGTACAACATGCTGGCCAATGTGCAGTTTATCGCCAACCAGGCCAACGCCTCTCTGGGGTACAACATCAACATTCCCCTGGAGACCACCAAAATGGCTACCATCTGCGTCACCATAGGCCCAATTATCCTGCTGTATCCCTTTGCACAGAAGTACATCACCAAAGGAGTGATTGTGGGAGCCGTCAAGGGGTAGGCGCGCCCTGGCGGGTGGAATTCTCATACGGGAAAGCCACACGTACGGTTCCGGGAGGACTTCACATCGTGAGGTGTGATTTTACTCCATGCGCGCCCTGGTAAAAGGCTCATATTCAGATAAATAGTTCGTCTGAGAACTATCTATAAATCAATGATAAGAATGGAGGAAGGAAATGAAAAAGAAAGTATTATCAGCATTACTGACAACCACATTACTGCTGTCCCTGCTGACAGGCTGCGGTTCTGACGCAGGGCAGGGCGGGACATCGTCCTCAGAAAACAGCACCGCTTCCGAAAGTACGGAGCAGAGCTCGCAGCAGGAAGCATCGGGAGAAGCGCCTGCGGAGAGCAGCACAGCAGGCGAAAATGGAGGAGAGACATCCCTGCGCCCCGATACACTGGATAAGATTACGGTAGTACTGTTCGGCGAGGAGTCTCCCAGAATGCAGGAGCTGATGGAAAATGAGTTCCAGCAGATGTTCATTGACGAGATTAACACGGAAGTGGAACTGATGTATCTGCCCTGGACAGAGAACGGAGCCGGCGGCAAGGTGGATCTGATGATTGCTTCCGGTCAGGAATTCGATGCCTGTATCGTTGACCCCAGATGGGCCGCAAGCAGCTACAGCAAAGGATATCTCCAGGATTTGTCCGATGTCATTGACAAGTATCTGCCGGACTGGCATGAGAATGTGGATCCCACGGCGTTCGATGCCTATCGGTATGACGGCGGCGTCTATGCCATCCCCATCGGCAACAAGCCCACCGGCGGTGTGTACAGTACGGTCTGCGTGCGTCAGGATATCATGGATGCCATCGGCATGACCAATATCAGTACCCTGGATGACCTGACAGAATATGCGAAGAAGGCGAAGGAGCAGTATGGTCTGTATGCCACTTATGAGCTGGCTACAGCAGAGTACATCATCCGTGGAACCAGCGACAGGAATCTGATCCCTCTGTGCACCGGAATCTGGATTGATCAGGATACGAAAGAGCTGGTGAACTTTGTCGAGTCTCCTGAGTTTGAAGCGGCGGTGAAGCTTTACAATGACTGGTATGCACAGGACCTGATTCCGAAGGATATCCTGACCAATACCGTGACGCTGCCTTTCCAGGCCAATATGACCTCCTTCATGAGAGGTACCTGCGGAACCACTCTGATTGAGAATGAGCCGGGACTGCAGAGCGTGGTTCCCGAGGCGAAGACCGCGGAATACTACATTGCGCCGGAGAAGCCCATTTACAAGAAATCCTATGAAAACACCGCATTCCAGGTACCGATTACCTCCACAAAGGCGGACCGTGTGGCATTGTTCGTGAACCTGCTCCAGAAGAATACGGAGATGGCGAATCTGTTCGCTTACGGTGTGGAAGGCACTGACTATGAGCTGATCGACGGAAAGGTATCGAAAATCAATACGGAAGAGCTCTTCTACGAGTGGATGATTTACAATGTGAAGATTTCCAGCCCCACCACGGCATACACCGATGAGTTTATGGAGGTCTACAAGAACTGGGATGACAAGGCTCTGCCCGCTCTGAGCTTCGGATTCAACATTGATTATTCCAATGTCCAGACCGAGAAGGCACAGATTGACAGTGTGTGGGAAGAGCTTGCAACACCCATGCTGGCAGGCCTGAAGGATTACGACTCCAACATTGAGGAGCTGAAGGCAGAACTGAACAAGGCCGGCTGGGATACCTATATGGCGGAGATACAGAAACAGTTTGACGCGCATTTGGCGAAATAACAGGATAAGAAAGAAATGAGCTGTGAAGGACAGCGAAAGGAGACGGCGGCAGTGCGGGAATGTACTGCCGCCGTTTTAGATGGCGTATTATGCTATATTGCAGGCCATTATGGTGTGGTTGTTCCGGGTTTACCGTGAAGAAAACACCTTGCATTGTGATGACGTGCTTAATAATATATTAGTTATAAAATAAGAATGAAATCGGGTATATACATTGAAGATTCACCGAATGTTGTATATAATGAATCTCAGGTAATAGAATCCTGTCCTGGATTCTGTTCTGGAACTCAAACTACATAACGCCAGAATTTACCGTACTGCACTCGCTAAACGTATATGGCTGGCGTTATGTAGTCCGATCACTCGGAAATTTTAACTGTTAAGCAGTATAAATAACAGAAAATGGTGCAACGGACAGAAAGGGTAAAGGAAGGCAGTAACTATGGGTTTTTTTCAATATATAGAACCGGAGAAGTACAGTATTCCTTCTGCGGCAGTGAGAGAATTTGAAGAACGCCTGGCTCGGCTGGGAGTGCGGATGCACGGATTCCTGCTTCTGTGCGGAAAGGATATTGTGGGAGAAAGGTATTACGCACCTTACGGACCGGATACCCTGCACAGAATGTATTCCATTACCAAAAGCTTTACTTCCATGGCTGTGGGGCTTTTGCTGAAGCAGAAGAAGATTGCGCTGGAGGATTTTATCTGTGACTATTTTCCGGAGATGCTTCCGGAGGGAGGCGCTCACCCCTGGTGCCGGGAGATGACCATAAGGGATATGCTGACCATGCGCACCTGCTATGCGTCCACTACCTTTAAACGGTATGAGGGTGACGGCTGGGTGGAATCCTTTTTCCGGGTGAAGCCGGATCATGTGCCGGGAACGGTGTTCTCCTATGACACTTCTTCTTCGCAGGTGCTGGCGGCGCTGGTGGAAAAAATGACGGGCATGGACATGCTGGATTTCCTGCGCAGGGAGGCGCTGGAACGGCTGGGATTCTCTCAGGAGGCGTACATCCTGAAGGATCCGCAGGGAGTATCTCAGGGCGGAAGCGGGCTGATGTGTACTTTGCGGGATGTGGCGAAGGCGGCCTGGCTGTGCAATCATTACGGTATTCTGGAGGGCGAAGAATTATTGCCGGCAGAATATATGAGACAGGCTGTCTCCAATCAGGTGCCCACAGATTTGCAGCCGGTGCTGGACGAGCAGGGCGGATACGGCTACATGTTCTGGATGCCCAGGGCGGAAAGCGGAAGGACTGCCACAGCCCGGAACGGCAGGGAATACAGCCCCGGATTTACCATGTATGGCATGGGCGGCCAGCTTGCGCTGTGCTTTCCGGAACTGGATTTCTGCCTTGTGACTATGGCGGATACCATCGGCAATCCGGCGGGACTGCAGATGATATACGACAGCTTTTATGACATTCTCTTCCCGGCGGTGTGCGCAGGGCGCGGCGGGGAGAAGGAGGCGCCGGACAAAGGAGGATGGAGCAAAGGAAAGGTGTGGAGCGGGCGATACATTTTCTATGAAAACCCGATGAAATGGACCTGGCTGGAATTTGACTGGAAGGGACAGAAGCTTTGCTTTGAGAATCCGGAGGGGGTGCGGGAACTGGCCTTTGACACGGAGGAATGGCGGATGCAGAGTTTCCCTGGTACCTCCTATCAGTGTGAGTGCAGGGGTGAATGGAAGTCCGGGCATTTTCTGTTGCACTGTTTTATCACGGATGAGGAACAGGGACATGTGAGCATGGATTTCGCATGGAAAGATGAGAGATTGAGCGTACGGATGACGGGCACCGGAGAACCATTTTTACAGTACTATAAAGGGATCGGTTCCGCGCGACGGGATGTCTGATTCCAGCACTGTTGCCTGCAGGATTGCTGACTTGCGGCCTGTGGTGCGGAATGTGGAAAAAGGAAAGAATGGCAGGGGAACAAAAACCGCAGAAGGAAATCGTTGCCGGAAAAGAGAATTAACGTAGGTGGAAGAAAAGTGTAATCGAAAAGGAAGACTTGCAGGTGGCGGGAAGAAAGCCGGGGAAGGAGGCGGAGAAAGAAATGGACAATGAGAAGCTGATAGAGGATATTCTGAATCATCTGGACCAGGAGACACAGATGGGGGTGGTTCGAATGAGTGTGGAGATGGATGAAGAGAAAAGCATTGACGGAGAAGTTTCTCACAAATGCTGTCATATGTACGGCCGCCCGGCCAACGAGACGGTAGGCCTGCTGGACTGCTACACGGACATGAACGCCGGGCGGCCGGATAATGAGAGGTAGGGCATCGGAAGAGACCGGCGGAACTGGAAAAAACAGCATAAGCCCGCCCAGCCCCCAGAGAAATTACGGACGCATGAACTTGCGGCCGGAAGTTCTCTGCGGGAAAAGGGGCTGGA
>JAAWLQ010000045.1 GCA_022797995.1 Lachnospiraceae bacterium | reverse complement strand
AGCCTGATAGTCCTCCCTGTAAAATGCATTGTCACAAAATTCCATAATCACCGCCGGGACATCAACTGTGCCCTCTGCTGAAGGACATATCGGCATCCTGGAACGATGGTCCCTCACTTCTCCTATCAATGAAGCAAACCCCTCATCAAACCTTATCAATGGAGTCAGCTTATAGATATCATACAGATGACGCGAACAACGCTTTGACCTTCCCTGAATGTAATAGTCACACAGGGCAAAGACCTTATCTATATAGGTCCGTTCCAGGGACTGCAGGTTCATGGAGAACCTGCCCAGGGAGAACCGTTCCGCTATATCTGCCCTCCCGCGCCCTTCCAGATAGTCCCCGATATAATTGCGTATCTCAACAACCTGCGTTGGGAAAGAATAGGATCCCAGGGCAGTCTCCAGCTTTACATACTGTGGCAACTTGTCATCCTGAAGCCCGAACACCGACTCATAGGAAAACAGGTAGGCATTGTAGTCCCTGTCGCTCTGTGTTACCTCCCAGTTTGCGATCGGCATCCCCAGTTCTTCGCTGATCCCCTTCAGGGTGACATTCTTCAGCTTCTTCCTCCTGCTCTCTCCGATATGTTCCTTGAACGTGATATCGATATCTTCAGAAAAACGATCTATCACATGGAAGCCTTTCGACAGCGACGTTCCCCCTTTAAATACACACTGATCCAACTGTTCTGAAAGCAGCTTCAGAATCAGTGTCACATAATAGTCCTTCTCCACTACAGCCGGCGTCCTCCCACTACTGTCAGACGCCTGTCCAATTATATCCTTAAATGTTTCCCTGTCCCTGTGCAGATACATTTCCTTACCCCCTGTCCACATCAATGGTTCCGAAATTGACACCCGTCTCATAGATCGCCTTATATATCTTCATCGGATACTTAGCAAGGAACCTGTCAACCACTGCTCTGGTAAGGGCATGCTCCCTGGCATAGCCTGTGAGGATACGCCCGCAGGCCTCCGGTTCCTCCTCCGCACACTTCTCCAGATCCTTCAGGCAGTCCAGGAACTGCAGGACAGCCACATTTTCATCCGTAACCTCCACCACTGGACGCCGCAGGATATACTTCCGGTTCTTTATAGTCAGCTCCCGAATCTGCGCCGGTGCAAAGTTGCTGGTAATCTCCTCCGTAAACGGCACCTGCGTAGACAGCCCCATACGGTTTGCCAGGGTATATCCGGAATAGTACCCTACCCGTCTCCCTCTGCGCCTGATATATTTATGGAGCGCAACCGTATCCGCCGTCAAGGTCATCTTTTCCCCGAAGATATCCGTTCTGGGGAAGTAATATATCCCTGCTTCAAACCGGCACAGAAGGCCATCATCGGTGAGCCTCTTTAAGTGATACCGGAGATTCTCTTCCGATAATCCGGGAATGGAAATATCCCCGGAGAAAATCGGTTCCCCCAGTTCATAATTCCCTTTCAGATACTTATACAGCATAGACCTACTTCCTTTCGATTTGTAAGTTTATCATTTACTTATTGTTAGTATGCCCCAAATTTGAAATTCTGTCAACAGAAAGAAATAGTAAATGCAATCCTGTTGCCGCACATTCCAGTCGTAATCCCAATCTTCCGTTTCCTCTTAATGAAAGCATAGTCCGCCAACAAATTAGCGCCTCCGGTTGGCGAGGCATTCGGTGCCCCGCCAAACAATGACGCAAAGTCTATATTGCTGTTATATTTGCTGGTATAATCACTGAAACTGTTTGTCTACCCTCATTCCACCCCCTACAAGCGAATATCAACATGAGGATAGGCATTTGTCCGTACTGCCGCGTCTTCCGTGGGAGGTTCCGTGACGGCAGAGGCTTTCTGCGTCTGCGCGACTGTCTGGCTGCCAGTACCGTCCGCCTCATCTGCGGACATTTCACCCAATTCCTGCCCGTTACATTTCATTTCGCCGGCCTTGCTCTCCGCACCTGTTTCATCTGTCCTGCTGCCCTGGTCCGCCTTTGCCGCCTCTTCCATTGCCTGGTTTGCATTCGCAAGGGTGCTCATCTGCGAAGCAGTTGCGCTCATTGCCTTCTGCTCTGCCTCTGCAAGCTCTGACTCTTTTGCCTCGATATCTCCGCCTCCCTGCTTTATTTCTGCCTTCAGGACCCCTGCCCTGCCTTCCATTCTTGTGGCCACATTGCCCTGCACCTGTGCCTGCTTTATGGAAGAGTCCGCCGAAATCATTGCACACATGCTTGCCTTGGACAAACCGTTTTCTTTGTTACCTGACTTTCCTGCACTCTGTTTCCCTCCGGGCATGTCATCCCCGGAGGAACTTTTTGACTGCCGCTCTTTTCGCTGTTCGATCTGGTGCTGTCTCAGCTGCTGGTTCAGATTGGTGATCTCCTGTTGAATTTCCTGTCTCTTCTTCATTTTTTCTTCCAGCGTCATTTCCTGATTGCTGGAAATTTCCTGCAGCTGTTTCTGCGCGTTTGTGATCTGATTCTGTATATTTTTGCTGACAGAATCATTCTGCAGCCCTGCAGTTCCTGTCTGCATGCCGCCTCCTGCTCCCTGCAACACCGCTCCACTCATACTTCCGACTTTCATCATGTTTTTGGTCTCCTTTCCATGCTCTGACATCCCTGTTGTATTTTGTAAATCAAAGTAAAGCAATGTTTTACTCCGACTGCTTATTGCATCGGAAGTCTTTTTTACAGAATACAGAGATATGCCGTGGAACAGCCTTTTTCCGCTGTAAGGCCAATTTCGACCTGCACATCGTGTGTATCATGCGCCAACTTAGCTGACCTGTTTCCCCGGCCATAGGGCGGCACTCTTACCCGTCGTCCATCATCAGCATAATGCTGATTCGGAACTCCCTGTCTTTTACATCAATCGCTATGTCCCCTGAATATTTCCTGGCAACCCTGCGGATGTTTGCCAATCCGTAACCATGGACTTGCCCGTATCCATGGGCCTCCGGTTTCCTTTTTGTGGTGACTGGCAGCTCACTTTCCAGATCCCACTGCAACTCCCCGGTAAAACTGTTACATATTTCTATCATATACGCATTATCTCTGTGATACGAATGGACGAAGATATAGGATGTATCCCCGTCTACGTTTTCCGCTGGGAAATGCTCTGCATTTTCCATTGCGTTCTGCAGTACATTATTCAAAATCACGCTGATGTCAAAGGCGTTGATCCGGGAGTATTTAGGATAATAAAAACCGGAGTGGAAACAGATCTTCTTTTTTTCAGCCTCTTTTTTCCACTCCCGTAAAATGACGTCTGTTACCGGATTTCCGCTGTTTATCTCCCCTGCCATTTCTGACAGCACATTCTTTAATTCCACGCCATACGCCTTTGCCTCCTCTTCCCTGCCGCCCGTATAAAGCCTCTCCAGTGTCAGGATATGGTTCGTCATGTCGTGTCTGACGCTGCGGATATTCTGATACAGGCTTTCCACCTGCGCGATATGCTTTTCCGTGCTGTCAATCTGCGCAGACAGCAGCTCATTTTGCAGTTTTTCTTCCTGTCTGGCCCGGATATTCTGGAACAGCACGGTTACCACCACGATAGTAACAATGGATATGCCAAAATGCAGAAACGCCAGGATGTGATAAACCCCTGAAACGGGCTCTCTCACATTAATGTCCAAATAAGCCTGGTAATACTGCATGATTCCATAACCGGTCATTCCTGTTACGGAGGGAACAATCAGCATAAGTATTTCTTTTACACTCATGTTTTCGTTTTTATAGGCATATGCTTTTATAATATATCCTGCACTGATTCCTGCCACTGCCGCTTTTACTGCCACATCCAAAATTTCCACGACAATATACGCTGTAAGCTGTGCATACGGATGCTCTACCATATAAACCGCACTAATTATTCTCTGGTACAGTTCCTCAGTAACAATCCCCACCATATATACGGACAGCCAACGCAGGGCAAAAAAAGTGACCGCTATAAATATTTTCTGACGGAAGTTCCGACGGTCTGCCCTGCACATGACGTAGAGCGCTGATAGCATTCCTATACTATATGCCGTAAAGTTATTGATTTCAAATGGAATAACATACAATACCAGCATTGTGGCAAAATAGGCTATACCCGTACAGACAGCGCCATGCCTGTTCCGCATAAACGGTCTGGCAAAGCGATACAGGACATATCCCATTGTCATCATCTGCACAATAATATGGGCGTAGGACACAAACGTCCAACAGTTCTCCATCATTCATCTGCCTTCTTTCTTCTGAATATATCTCAGGTAGCGTTTTACAAACTCCCCGTAATTCTGCTTTGCCATAAGCGCCAGTCCCTTTTTCAGATAAATTGTGGCGGCATCATATTTCCTGATAAAATTGAAATTTACCAGATATGCCCTGTGAGGACGGTAAAATTCATCCCCCGCCTTTTTCTCCAAATCTTTCATTTTCCCATAATATTCTATATCCATATCCAAGGTATGAATGATTACTTTCCGGTCAAATACCTCCGCATAGACAATGTCCTCCAGATAAACCGTAAAGTGCTGTCCCCCGGAGGTAACGACCAGGCTTGGAGATTCCTTTTTCCTGCCGGCCGCTTCCAGCTCCTTCCTGGCTTCATACTGTTTCACGGCATTAAAAAGCACTTCCGCAAACTTTGCATTGTGGAATGGTTTTACCAGGTAATGGAATGCTCCAACGTCAAATGCCTCAAACACAAAATCGTCTGAGGCAGTCACAAAAATAATAATACTCTCCCGGCTCTTCCTGCGTAATTCCCTGGCTATTTCCATGCCGTTCTTTTCCGGCATCTGAATGTCCAGGAACAGAATATCCGGCTGTGTATCGCGCAAAAGCAGTTCTTTTCCCGACTGGTATAATATTACTTCTGCCTGCGGATAAAATCTTCTTATCTTTTCCGCAAGCATGTCCCTGGTTTCTTTTTCATCATCGCATACTGCAATCTGCATTTTACACCCCCATGTACTCTGCACACATACCAAGCAATCGTTTGAAAATGCTCTTCTTTCAAACTTTACACATCTTCCCGCAGCCGCTTGTGTTTCCTTTGCGTTCATTATATCGGATGTTTCCCCTGCCGTCGATAACAGTACGCTGTGAAACAGACATTTTCTGTTGTAAATTCCGCATTTCTATTACCAGATGCCGCCATGCTTTAAGACGCCTATAAAGACAAAATGCCGGACAGCACACCATATTGCCCTTTACCGGATTCCTCCACCCACGGCAAACGAAGATGCAAGATATAGTTATTATCGGTTATTTTCATTCACATAAAGCTGGACGCGGTTCTGAATCAACGCAGCTACATCTCCCGCCCCCCTTTGCCCGCTGTAATAGCCTGAAGCCTCCTCACTGATGATCTGAATAATCTCATCTCCCTCCACGTCAAAATAAGGCTTTGCATCCGGAACCAGATTCAGCATGACGTTGACTTCCTCCCAGGTTAAAGCATGGAACTGAAAAGTAGAACCATCCTGGTAAATCTGCTCCGGGAACCTGCCGCTCCCGTACTGGCTGTCCCTTTCTATGGCTTCCTCCACCTTTTCATTCAGCACCTTTTTCAGTGCAGGGAAACTGGTAGTGAGAAAATTTCCATAATAGGAATCACTTTTCTCCTGTGCCAGGAATCCCTCGATAAACTTCCATGCGCCCTCCTTGTGCCCCGATGCGGCGACAATCCCATATGCATCCCCGGTAAAGAGAAGATGGCCGCCCTGTCCGTCCGGGGTGGGAAAGCCGACACAGGCTGCCGTCTCCCCAAACATTCCCGCATATTCCTGAATAGCCCTGTACTCGTTCAATTCTGCTATGGCGAACAGTACTTCCCCGTTTCTGATTTTGGCGGGCAGGGAGGTTTCTTCCATAACATTTCCCACAGCATCCGGGAATTGATTCACATACTCCAGTACCGCCTGAAAAACTTCCGAATCAAAATGGCAGACACCGGTATCCCAGTCAATAAAGGTATCCTCATTGAACATCATGATATAACGCATCATCTCTTCCTTTGTCAGTCCGTCAAAAGCCTGGGCTCCCGGATGGCGTTTCGCCGCCGCAAGCAGTTCTTCCAGGGTAAGTCCCCCCTGCATTTCCTGCTGCGCCCCGTCTCCCACCACAGTCCGAAGCGTGAAGGATGCCGGAATACCCACCAGCTTATTGTCAAAAGTATATACATCCATGATACCATCCACAAAGTCGGATCGGTCAAAGGCTTCCGACTGATCCACATAGGGCGCCAGATCCTCGAAAAAGCCCTGGGAGACCAGTTTCCGCACATTGATACCGGACAGATCTACCAGGTCGATGGCTTCCTTTGCCAATACGGCATTGTACAGATCCGTCAGGGACTCATAGTCTTTCACGGTGAGATGATACTGGCTGTTCCCTCTGTTAAACTTTACGGCCATTGCCGCCAGACTGCTCTCTCCATCCACGGTGGCAAGCACCAGTTCTTCCCTCTGGGGAGCCTGATCCTCTTTTGTTCTTTCCAGCATCACAATTGCTGTGTCCTCATTGTCCCAATCCGCCACTGTGGCGCAGATCCTACCGTCCTCCGCCAGATACAGGTTGGTGGCACAGTATCCGTTGATGTCGCTGTCCAGCCAGGTAAGCAGTTCCTCCCCTGCAAATCCAGAGTTACTTTTCTGCCCGGCAAGGTTAAATCCGTAGACAGCCTTTTCATCATACAACAGAAAATCATACTGCACAGCGGAATCTCCTTCCCGTTCGTCGGAATCTTCTCCCCACCGTTTTCCGGTGCAGATGCCTTTGATATTCGGAAGACCCCCGGCCACTTCCGACAGCCGTCCCCCCTCAAAGTCGATTTCCATCAGGGTACAGCGTATATCCTCTCCATTCTTCCCTTCTGCATTTTCCCCCGTGATATCCACATTTCCTTTGCCCACACAGACATAATACTTACCGTCAGCGCCATCGCATGCTCCCTTGATCTGTACAGAAACCGGACTTCCCGAAGAGCTGCAGCTGGCGGAGCCATGATATTCCCCCTCGCCGGTATACAGCAATATTTCCCCGTCATCGGCAAAAAGATAGAGCCTTCCCTGCCCGTCCACAGTCAGTCTGTCAAGGGAGGAACCTCCCCCCAGCTGCCCCGTAATGTCCCTGGAAAACAGACAGTTGCCCTCCGGGTCAAACTTGCACAAAAAGCGGGTCATGGAACTGTAATCCGCCGGATACACATTCGCCGTAAGGTATACATTGCAGTCCCGGTCAAAAAAACGGGCGCCCACATCCCAGTTCTGCCCTCCCTCTGCCCAGTCAATGGGAAAACTCTTCAGTTCCCGGTCAGCCAGGGAATAGCGACAGATTACCTTTGCGTTGCTCCCGGCCTCTCCCCTCTGCGACACATAGCAAAGGGTATCGCCTGCCAACTGCATCCTCTCGTAATCCGCATATTCGTCCTCCACCTCTATCACTTCCGGCACATAGATCCATTCCCGTTTCTGCGCGGAACCTGCCGCACTGTTGTCATCGGAATCATTACCGGTGCTGTTGCCCGACAAATTTCCATCCGTCACTCCATCCCCGCCGCATGCTGTCAGAGACAGCGATGCACACACCGCCAGGACAGCAAAAATACGGCTTAAACGCATCTGTCTTCTGTGGATTTTAAACTTAGTCATATTACAATTCTCCTTCCTGTGTTTTGCATAGACAATACAATTTACAGGAAAAGTGTTGTTTCCCTGCACTCTGCATCATTTGCCCGTGTATCAGGAGAATAATGTTATCACAAAAAATCCTTCATGCCGTCTTCTGTCAAAAGCTATGTATATTTTTGTCATAACTAATGTAAGTAAGTCTGCCCCGGGGCGCAAAAAAGCATGGTGTCTTTCAGCCATGCTTTCCCTTAATTAAGACCTGTAATTTACGGTTCCGGCATATACAAAATCAGGTTTACACAAAACACCTCCTTCTGTGTGGTGATTTCCATGGTTCCGTTATATGCCTCCACAATTTTCTCCACACTTTTCAGTCCAAAACCATGCTGCTCCTTTTCCTTCTTGGTTGTAAGAAAATGCTGTCTTCCCTGTGGTTCCCCATTTTCAATCTCCGCAGGTAAATAACTGTTTTCTATCCCGATCCTCAGCACTCCTCTTTTAAATACCATTGTAACCTTCAGATACTTCCTGTCCATCCGGGCGGCTGCCTCGATAGCATTTTCCAGCAGATTCCCCATCAGAACATTCATATCAAAAGCATGTTTCATTTTTTCCGGCAATATTACCTTTACATTGACATTTTTCAATGTATCCCTGGCCTTTTGCAGCATATAATTCAACACGCTGTCAATTTCCACATTTCCGGAGGAAACCATTTCATCCGGGTTCCGGATGGACTGTTCCATGCAATCTATATATTCCCCAATTTCCACCACATGATATTTGTCTGCCAGCAGTCGTATCTCATTCATATGATGCTTCATATCGTGGCGCAGGATTTTTATTTTTTCCTCGCTTTGCCGGATGACATCCAGCTGATTCGCGTACACACGCACCTTCTGCTCAAGCATCTGAACCTCATACTTTTGCGAAACGGAACGTAACAGCAAATTATATAGATACAGCATCAGAAAATTAATCACAAGCAGACCGAGGCTCACAATAGCTGCCTCCCTTCCAACATAAGTACCCGCATATATGAAAAAACAAATGACCGCAATGCTGCATAAGGGTACAAGTATCAGTGGAAAAGTCTGGGCAGTTTCCGCATTTTTATGAATGGTGATCAGCTTTTCCGCCAGAAGTTCGCATATCAAAATCAAAAGCAGTACCACAACCGCATAGACCTGATTATATGCCTGTCCATCCCGATAATTAGTGAATAGTGAGTATACCGCCACATCACATCCACAGTTGATCAGATAGACAGAACAAGTCACAAATATGTTTGTTTTCACGGATTTCGTATACACCCTTACGATGGCGCATATCCCAATGAGATTGCTGAAAATATTGATCCATGCGGTTCGAAATATCCAGAATAATGCAGTATTTATGATAAAGAAGCAGGCACAAACTATTAGTTTGATATTCTTCTTTTCTTCCTTTTTCCCCAAAAAAATTGCCACAAATCTATCAATCAGAAATATGCGGAATAGATTTGTCAATGCACATATCACGAAATCAACCATGCCTAATCTCCCCTCAGAATTTTTTCTCTGACCAGTTTCCTGTTTGCCGGGCTGATTGTCAGAACAATGCCATTTACCAGTTCCACCGCTTCATAAGAGTATCGGAAAATATATTCTTTATTGACAATATAGGATTTATGAATGGTTACGAAATCTTCTGACAGCCGCCCGGCCGTCTCCTTTAACCTGCCGTAAAATTCAAAGGTTTCTTTCGTGGTTATGATTTTTACTTTCCTCCCCTCGCTTACAAAATAGACAATATCCCCCATTGGCACATAATAATAGTCTTTCCCCTGTCTGAATTCAAATTTTTCGTTTTTTCGCCTTAATACCTTTGATGCCGTTTCAAGGACATCACTGATCCTGTCTTTCGTAACCGGTTTAACCAGAAAATCCAACGGCTGTGTTTTGAATAGCTGCTGTGCATAGGAGGCTTTTCCTGAAATGTACACAATCTGCATTCCCATATCATCCAGCTGGTTCCTGATAAACTTACCGACCTCTATTCCGCTCATCTGAAATAATTCTATGTCCAGGAACAGAATATCGAGCTGATTACCCCTCTCCAGATATTCCTTCAGCCCTTCCCCTGTGTACCATACAAAGGTATCTATCTGAATCTTTTTTTCTGTTGCACATTGTAAGAGTATATTTTCAATGTGGTAGCAAGTATTTTCTCCGTCATCACAAATTCCAATATTATACATATCGCACCTCGTAATGTATGATTATTGAAAATTTTCTTTTCCTCTTATTCTTTACAACACTTATGTTTCAATTTTGTTTCATACTCCCCAGGCCCGTCTCTCCTTTCTTGTATCATATAAAATAAACTGGACCATAAATGGTGTAACCTTTAACCGGGGAAATTATCGTTCCTTGATTAAAAAGCCCGCAAGCGTACATTTCACACTTGCGGGCTTTAACTCTGTTTTCTGGACTTCTGCCATCGTTTTCTTATGTTATGCGCTGACTATAATCGCATCAAATCCGGCTGCCTTAAGTTTGGCCTGAGTCGCAACAGCATTACCGGCGACGGAATACGCGCCCACCTGGACCCGGTAAAGCTTCTTTTTGTCGCCGGTGGGTGTCTCAGATCCGGGAGCCTCGACGTTCTGATCAGAGTCAGAATCCTTCACGGACTCCACGTGCTGGCCGGTAATGCCATAGACAATCGCATCAGCCATTTTCTGGCAGTCGTACAGCTGTACGTCATCTTTATCATCCACAAAGCAGCACTCCACAAGCAACGCAGGCGCCTTTGTGTTGCGAAGCACAGATAAATCAGGTCTCGCTTTTACTCCACGGTTTTTGTATCCGAGCGTTGATACAGCTTCACAGATCTGCCGTGCATAGTTTATGGCACCGGCTGTCAGGCTGTAAACAAGCACTTCCGTGCCGGTGGTCCTGCCATTACCGGCAGCGTCTCTGGCGCCGGAATTAAAGTGGATTGACACATCCAGATCCGCCTTATGCGCATTGCAGGCCACTACAATCCTTGACAGCACATTTACCTGACTTGTCCCATTTTCACAAGTACAGTCGTAAACTGTGTGTCCCAGCTGCCGAAGGCCGCTGATTACTGCATCCTTTACCCTGCGGGCCTCCGTCGACTCTCTGATGATTCCGATGGCCCCGCAGGCCACTCTCCCGTCCGGGTTATGCCCGGCATGTACATTGATAATCATAATTCTAATTCTCCCTTCCGCTCAATCCGAGCAATAAAACAGGGAGCCGAAGCTCCCATAATTATTTTTTATTATATTTTGTACGCTTCCACAGCTCTGTCACGCGCTCCCATCCTCCGGTGGCCACCAGATAGACGACAAAAGCGGCAATAATGGAAGCAAAGACGTAATACCACTGTATCACAATCTTTAAATACTGACAGGCAATGACAACGACCAGCGGGCACAGAATCAGGGATACCGCCAATGCCACCGCACTGGTGGGGATCCGCTGCAATCCAGGCAGCTCTTTGATTACCTGGACAATACCAGCGACTAGGAATGCCAGAATACCGATCGCCATAAGTACATACACTATATACTGCATCAACACTTCCATATTCATTTTTATTCAATCCTCTCTTTCTTTATAAAAGCACCAATACGGCGCCAGCTATGGCCCCTACAATGGCGCTTACAGATGCTGTAATAACAGACATCTTGATCTGCCGGTGTGCCTCCGCCGGCTCCCTCTCCAGTTCCTCCAGCCGTTTCCCTTGCTTTTTCTGTTCCGCCAGCATGTTCTCCATGCTGACTGCCATCTTTTCAACAGAGACAACGAGGGCCTGGATGGATTTACTCTCTTCCTCCTGGGCATCCATCCGATGTTTCAGTGATTTGATTTCATGGTCATGCCCTTCAAACTTTACTGCTATTTCTTCGGGTGTCATACTATCCTCCTTTTCTGATTTTTCTTGATGTTTTTTAAGGCTTATCTCTGATTTTCAGCATAAATATTCTCCTCCGCTCTTTAAATTTGTGCAAAAATAAACACATATCGGCACCAGATTTTAATCTGATGTCCATATGTGTTCACTAAACACGGGAACAAAATATATTGATTTTTTTACCCCATTGGACTCCGATATTACAGTAATCGACAGTGGAGCCTCGAAAGATAAGAATACCGTTCATCTGTGGATATATTTTGTAACGGCAAAAGATATTGGTGAAACTATTAATCTATTTCGTTTACCCGAAGGTTGGAGGCCTAGATACCGTTATTATTCCAGCGGAGTTATACATAAAGGAGAACCTATAAGTCGCGTTTATCCTTATTGCGCAATAACCGAAGAAGGATATATCAGAGCATATGCAAAAGCTGGTCAAGATATAATGATTGACACTACTTTCATGGTTTAAGTTTCATCATGCATCATGCATCATAATAATTTATAACCATAATGTATGGCAACTAGGCATTATTTGATCTTGCAACAATTAAATATTCATACACTGACTGAAAGCCTTTATCATCGGACGACCACAATCTAACTTTGCCATCCATTGCATTAAGCATACCAACTGTATTTTCACCACGCCCTATATATTCTACTGAAGGAGTATATCGACTGCAAATAGCTATGTCTCCATTTTTGATATCAGGATTAATATAATCATAAACAATATCGGTATACGGTAATAGTAAAATTTCGGCAGCAATAATTTTAGTTCCCGTGTTTAGTTCATTTATGGCACCTGTCACTGTCCCGTCCCCGATCCCGGCAAGGCTCGTACTTCCCAGCAGCTTCCATAGATACCTGACATTTTTAATGGTAAGCGAAATTTTTCGAATCAGGCTGCTATGCGTTTCCCCAGATGTCACCACTCCAACATCTGCCCATCCTGTAGGATTGGCCGCATCCCCACTGGTAAATGTTACCGTGTTATTTGCCGAATCACCAGTCTTCTCCATCTTATTATTCCACTTCGTCCGCTCTGCAGATGTGATATGCTTTACGGCATCCTTTGTATGACTGTCAAACTCAGCTGCAGACGCTTTCTTTCCAATGGCAGCATCCAGAGCGTCCATGACGGACTTATGTGCGGCTATTGTATCCGCCACCTCTTTCAATGTATCAAGCGATTCAGGGGCCCCGCCAATCAGATCCGCAATCTTCTGCAGGACATATGCTGTCAGCTGTGCATACTGCTCATTTAATGCGACCTGCTGTGCTGTAGATACCGGCTTATCCATATCCCGCGTTGGATCAAGCCCCAGCTGCTCCGCTGTCATCTGGTGCGGATTATCTGTATCAGATAGATGATCATCCAACTTGCCTGCTGCCTCTTCAAAATCTTCATACGATACATATAAGATACCCGGATCCGTTACGGTAATCTCCGCCACATCGGAGATATTCAAAACCAGCCTGATCCGTTTTCTCGTCTTTTCTACACCAGTACTGTTGACAATATACTGCGCATCTTCCCCGCAATTATCATATACATAGAGCTTTTCACCTTCTTCAGTAATAACAATAATTCCGATTTCCCGAAAATAGTAATCATAGTCCACATCCGGAAAATCCGCAGTAATTGTACATTTCCCCCCGGCCACATCAATCTTTATTCCGGTAATCTCATACAGCTGATTCACCAGCCCTTTCAAGGTCCTGAAATTTGCGGGAGGTGCACCGTCACCAATCACAATAGATTTTATACTTAAATGATTGGAAAGCTGTGCGTTATTTAACGCATTCTGACCATCTACAGTCAGATTAAGTCCTGTCCATGCCATGTTTTTACCCTCACCTTTGTCTTAATTCTATAATTTCTGCCTGTTCCAGAAAAACTCCGCAATAAATATCCGTCATACTCGTCACACTCTCATAGATAATTTCAGTCAAAATATTAACCGGAACCATCATAGATAAAAGATACTTTACTTCCTCCACCTGACTATCATCCGATGAATAGATAATCACCGACATCCAATAAGAGTCAGCAAAATCGGCTTCAATAGAAAAGTTATATCCTTCTCCCAGGCATTCCACTAGTTTTGCTGTAAGTACCCTTATCGTATACGGAAGCGCATTAAACCATCGGTTCTGTACCCGCATTCTGCGCGCTTCCAGTGTATCCGTATCCTTCGGATATAAATTCAGCAGCTTTTCAAACCTTGCAATTCCGTACTCATCAGCCGTTGCAATAAATTCATTTTTCAGCACCCGGTCTGCAGCTTTCCAGACAAGCATAAATTCCGGATTTTCTGCTTCCAGCGTAATATTGGTCTCTTTATATTCTGCAAGAAACGGAGGCAGATAAGAAACCAGATCCACATCTCTCATCATTGACTTATACCTCCCAGCACCGGAATTTCAAATTCCCCCAGTACCAGATTGTTCCCAGAGTCATTTATCAAAGTATTCTGTACATCTACTACACCAGGTACACCCAGTAATCTGGTATCAATCTGACTTACTCTCACGGTCAGATAGAATGAATCTGCCCATTCCTTCCTGAGCTCAAGAAGATAACCTTCAACAGCAGCTTCCAACATACTCCGCAGATTATCCCATCCATATCCGTCTTCAAACGTCAGTGATGTCTTGACTGTCAAAGTTTTTGCAACCGCACTTACCACCCGTACCACATGACCAATAGGCGCAATTCCATAACCACTCCCTGCATTTTCTTCGGGATCAATCGCTTCCTGTACCTTTTGTATTAAGGCCTCCGAGGCAGCACCAAACTCAGAATTGATAATAGTTAAAAGTACCATTCCTCCTGTTGTCAGTTTCTTTTCCGCTGCTGCCATATAGACTGCTGTCAGCCACCCTGCAACTTCCGGTTCCAAAGTTTCGACAATAGATCTATACCACGTTTGGATAGCAGCTGAAGGTATCATATCAGCCGGCGAAATATCACCGTTCCACACCCTTGTCACTTTCGTACTGCCGACGCCTGGAATAGAATTGGTCTTTTCCAGGTAATCGGCGCGATTTCCTCCAAAGGCAGTTTCATCAAAAGAAGCAAAATACCTCTGCCGCAGAGATTCCGTTTCTTCCTCTTCTTCCCCCGGAATCAGGATTTCCGTCAGTTCTGCGGTCTGTAACCCTCTGATATACTCTATGGGAACCATCGAACCCAAAAATTGATTCCCTATGCTCCCGGCCGTTTCACACCGGACTTCATAACCACCCTTACCGTCTGTAGCTTTGCCCACAACCATATAATTCAGATTTCCGATGTTGAATCTCTGCCCTGCCACATCAATATCGGCCGGAGTAAATATCCCGCGTAAAACCGCATGACTTGCCTGAGCAGGATAAATTCCCCTCTCTCTGCACCGCAGAATAAGAAATTCTCTGGATGCAGTGTCACCGTAAGCCTCTTTTAAAATAGTATCCAGCTCAATATATAAAATCTGAAGCTCAATGGCTGTTGGCGAATGGGTATCCCAGATAACCGATCCTTCCCGCTTATCAAACTTGTCCGGTACCCGGGCCAGCATCCGCTCAAGAATAGACTCATAAGTTACATTTTCATACATCAGACAGCTACCTCTCTTTCCGCCTGAAACTTTCCAAAGCTGGTATGTACTGTAAATGCCACATGGACAATCCCCTTTCGTGGAAAATCAAACTCAAAATTATCAACACTCTGGATCCTGTCATCGCAAAGCAGCGCCTCTGTAATCCGCCGTTTCAGCTCCGGGCATACATAGGTCACCGGTTCCCCGAATAAATCAAGCAGCTCAACCCCGTAATTCCAGCTATACATAATGTACTGATAACGCTCTGTCATAATTATCTTATAGACAGCCTGCTTTACCGCTTCCAGTCCATCCGTATACCCGCGTACCATAGATTCATCCATCCGCATCTTATAGGTAAATCCCGGCTGTTCCGCAATCTCAAACTCCTTATTCAGAA